>JASHQP010000689.1 GCA_030039095.1 Streptosporangiaceae bacterium | reverse complement strand
CGCAGCGGGAGCTTCTGCTGCAGCGGGTAGTAGACGCCGCGCAGCATCCGCCGCTGCACCCGGCCGTGCTCGGTGAGCTTGAGCGCAGGCCCCACCCCGAGCACCGGGGTGTCGTACCCGGACGTGGTGAACCGGTAGCTCTTCTGCCCGATCGTGAGCCTGCGGTCGTCGAGGTCGGCCAGCCGCGCGTGGTCGTAGCCGGGCACGATCAGCTCACCCCCGGCCGCCCCCTGGCGGCGCAGGAACAGGTCCCAGCTCCCGTCCCGCAGCGGCAGCGCCCGCCCGAATGACACCATCGCCGCCGCGCTGATCTCGACACTGAACCGGTCCCCGTCCCGCTCGACGGGGACCACGTGCTGCTCGGTCGATGACCGGCGAACCAGCACAGCCTCAAAAGATCCCTCAACGGTTGCCGAGTAGGTGCCCTGGAGAGTCAGCCGGCCATCGTCGGCCCACGAGTGCTCGTCGACGACCGGGCGCAGGCCACGCCGCGCGACCATCGTGTTGCCGTACCTGGTGCGCTCTACAGCGATCTCCTGGTGGCCGGCGGGGTAGCGGTACTCGGCACGCCCGGCCGGAAACGCCACCCGGACCCGCTGCCGCCCCCCGGCCTCGACGTACAGGTCCCACTCGATTCCGGTATCGCTGACCCCCTCTGCCAGCGCCTCGTCAGCGGAGCCGTGTGCGGTACCGGTGTCAGCCCGCCCGACCACAGTTGCCAGGACGCGCAGCGGCAGTCTGCCCCGCACCAGCGCCGCATCGCCGTCCCGCCGCTCGATGGTGGCCGGGAACCGGTGCGTCGCCGCGCCCTTGGGCCTGGCCAGCAGGATCTCGACGCCAGCCCGCGGATCGAGTGGGCGGACGTCCACGTCGATCACGAGCTCGTTGCCCGCGTGCTCGCACCCGTGCAGCACTGCCGGCGTCCTGGTCACCCCCACCTGGAGCCGCCGCCCCGCCGCCCACCAGGCGCCGTACCTGATCCCGGCCGCCACCTGACGGAACTCGGGACGCTCGGCAGGGCCGCGTGCCGGGGTGTGCAGGCGGGCCGGACGCCACACGCCGTGCCCGCGGACGAGGACGTAGCCGGCCCACTCGCCGGTCAGCCAGCGGCCGCCGAGCCGGAACCAGCGGGGGCTGATCTCGGCGCGGAAGCCGGCCCAGTCGTAGTGGTACCTGTGCTGCCCCGACCACGCGTCGGCCTCGGCGTGCCGGAGCGAGCGGGCCCTGACGACAACCGGCAGCCTGCCTCTGGTGACCGGCCTCAAAACTATGATCTTGGATGCGTTCCTGCGCTCGGGGATGTCGACCGAGGGCACGAACGTGCATCCGGTGATGACCAGCCGGCCGCGATGCCACTCGATGTTCTCGATCTTGACGTACGGGTCAAGCTCCCGCCAGTGCGGGCGGTAGACCCAGGTGGGGATCTTCAGGCCGTGGCGTTCCGCCCAGAACGGGAGGTCGGCGCGGATTCGGCCGCGGCGCCTCACGATCGGGATCGTCTTGATCGGCTGCTCGGCCTGCCACGCGTTGAACGCGAGCAGCTGCTCGAGCCTTCCGGTCCTGATCAGGTGGTAGGCGAGCTTGTGGGTGGAGGGCAGCTTCGCCAGCACCCGCCGGCCGACCTGGTCCAGGTACGTGCGCCCGAGATCCATGAACTCGGCCTGGTATTCCGCGCTGGTGCGGGACAGGTCGCAGACGTACAGCCACAGGTCGTTCACCAGTGCCTTGCGCTGATGCCGGCGGAGCAGGGTGCCCGAGGCGTTCTCGCGAAGGAAGCCGTCGATGTTGCTCAGGGCGGTGATGCGGTCCCTGAGGTTGCCGATGTCGGTTCTGGACTGGGTGATCGACAGCGCGCCCTTGCCGCGTTCGCGCCAGTAGTAGATCGTGTCCGGGATCACGTCCACTGCCGCGGCGAGCACGTGCGCCCTGGTCATGGCCTGCAGGTCCTCCCAGGCCCTGACCTCGGGGAAGGACAGCCTGCTGGCGTCCCAGAACGACTTGCGGAAGAGCTTGTTCCACACCGAGACGTCCCAGAACAGCTCCGGTGACTTGCTGATATGCGTCCCGATCCGCCGCGCCTTGATGGCCCGGGCGTGCATGCCCGACGGCGTGACCCCCATCGGGCCGATCCTCTCGACCCCTCCGGACACGAAATCCGAGCCGGACTCCTGCAGGGTGTGCAGCATGATCTCCAGGGCGTGGCCCGGCAGCATGTCATCCGCGTCCACGAAGGCCATGAACTCGCCGGTCGTCTGCTCGATGCCCCGGTTGCGGGAGAACCCCGGGCCGCCGTTCGGCACCCTGATCAGGATGAACCTCGGGTCGGACTCGGCGCGGCGGCGGGCGATCTGCACACTGCCGTCGGTGGAGCCGTCATCCACCATGATGACCTCGAGGTTGGCATGGGTCTGCCTGGCGATGGACCGCAGGCACTCATCGAGCAAGTCCTCGTTGTCGTGGAACGGCACAACAACACTGATCAGCGGAGCCGTCATCGCTCTGGTCTCTTCCCTGGGCATGCGCCCGCGACTGCACCTATGCCGGGAAGCCTAAAAGATAAGGCACGTGCAAGTCACTCTAAGTGCCGCAATGGTCACGCGGCGAAGTGATCACACGCCACACTCACTCACCGCGCCAGACCG
>JASHQP010000688.1 GCA_030039095.1 Streptosporangiaceae bacterium | reverse complement strand
TTGCTAAGCCCTAGCCAATCGGTAATATCGAAATCTGTTATCGTCCTCATGAGGGACTCGGCCCTTCATTCGATAGTGAGTACACACGTCCGATGGACGACCGCCAGCGTGAGCTCATCGCCCGGCTGACACGCCGGCGCGAGGCGTCCGGTCTCTCTCAAGCCGGCGTGGCAAGGCTGATGAGGACGTCACAGTCGGCCGTAGCACGGCTTGAATCGGGCCAGCACGACGTGCAGCTTTCGACGCTGACGCGGTATGCCGTGGCGCTGGGCGTCTCGCTGGACTTCGTCGAGCACCCGGCGTCGGACGCCGAGGGCGGCGGTGCAGATTCCGGAGCCCTGCCCGCCGCCGCTCCCCGGGGGGAACCGGTTGCCGCGGGCCCGTCGTCGACCGCCGCGCCCCTGGCCGACCCGCTGCCTCGAGCCGGGCTCACGCGGAAGCCCAAGCAAGACCCATCGGCATCGATCGCGTTTGCAGCTGGCGGGTCCGACACCGATCCGGAGTCCGATCCCGACCCTGACCACGTTCTCACCTGGCGTCAGCGCCGAGTACTGCACGTAATCAGAGATTTCGCGGAACGCCGAGGGTATGCGCCAACACTGCGCGAGATTGCCGACGCGGTGGGGCTGAGCAGCACGTCCAGTGTCGCTTTCCAGCTCTCTACGTTGGAGGGCAAGGGGTACCTGCGTCGTGATGCGGGGCGGCCGCGCACGGTCGAGACCAGGCTGCCGGGCGCGCCGGTGCTGTCGCCGGAGCGAGAGGTTCGCGAGCCAGCGTGCGTGGACCTCTCGCTGCAACAGCTGATCGACGTTCCCCTGCTCGGCAGCATTGCGGCCGGCGGCCCCATCCTCGTGGAGGAGAGCATGGAGGACGTCGTGCCGTTGCCCAGGCAGCTCGTGGGCGGGGGGACCTTGTTCCTGCTCAAGGTCGTTGGTGACTCTATGCTCGGCGCCGCCATCAAGGATGGCGACTTGGTGGTGGTCAGGCAGCAGCATGAGGCGCAGAACGGCGACATAGTCGCGGCGATGATCGATGGCGAGGTAACCGTGAAGACCTGGCACCGCCGCGATGAGCATGCCTGGCTGATGCCGCAGAAGCTTGCGGCCAGGATGCCGCCCGCCGTGATCTGGCCGTATGAGTGGCCCGACGCGCCAGCAGCAGGCACGCCTTTCCGGTCCGCCCTCCCCGCAACACCTGACGGCGACGGCCAAGCCCACCCAGCCGAGCCCGCTGAGCTCGCTGATGCTGCCGAACTGGCTGCTGCCGACGAGGTGCTGCTACCTGCCGAAGTCGGCCAGGCTAGCGAAGCCCGGCTGCGCAGGAGGCGTCGCCGGAACAGGTACCCGTTCCGCCGCATCTCACGTGATCCACGGAGGCCGCCGCGCAGGGCCCGCCGCCTACGGCGCTTGTTCTGGCTGACCCGCGGTACTCGCCGCAAGTAGCCCGTTGCGCCTGACGCGATGTAGCGGGTGACAGGATGACCGCATGATCCTGCAGGTGCCCAGCAGCCGGGCGAGAGTCCGGGAACTGCTCGGCGTCGAGCTGCCGCTGATTCAGGCCCCGATCGGCAGCGCTACCTCCGTCGAGCTCGCTGCCGCGGTGTCCGACGCCGGCGGGCTCGGCACGCTGGCGATGAGCTGGCGCAGCGAGCGGCAGCTCCGGGAGCTGCTGGGCCGCCTGCGCGCCAGCACGGACCGGCCGTGGGCGGTGAACCTGGTGCTGGAGTGGGACCAGCACGCCCGGCTCGGCGCCTGCCTGGAGGAGGGCGCGCGGATCGTCTCGTTCTTCTGGGGCGACCCGTCGCCATACATCGCCGACGTCCACGCGGCAGGCGGCGTCGTCCTGCACACGGTGGGCGACGTCGAGGAAGCCAGGCGGGCCGTGGACGGGGGAGCGGACGCGATCATCGCCCAGGGCTGGGAAGCCGGGGGCCATGTTCGCGGCAAGGTCGCGACGATGGCCCTGGTGCCCGCGGTGGTGGACGCCGTCGGCGGCGACGTGCCCGTCCTGGCCGCTGGCGGGATCGCGGACGGCCGCGGCCTCGCGGCGGCTCTGGCGCTGGGCGCCGGCGGCGTGATGATCGGCACCCGGTTCCTGCTCACGCACGAGTCGGACACCCACAGCGCCTACCGCGCCGCCCTATCCCAGGCGACCATCACCGACACCGTGTACTCAACGGTCTTCGACGGAGGCTGGCCGGACGCGGCGCACCGCACGCTCCGCAACAGCACGGTCAGCGCGTGGGAGCAGGCAGGCTGCCCGCCCAGCGGAGACCGGCCCGGCGAAGGCGAGGTGATCGCGCAGCGCCGCAACCGGGACATCACCCGGTACAGCGACGACATGCCCACCGCCGACACCGAAGGCGGCGTCGAGCAACTGGCCATGTACGCGGGCCAGAGCGTCGGGCTGGCGGCGACCGTCGAGCACGCGGCAGCGCTGGTCCGCCAGATCGCCGCCGAAGCTGATGACATCCTGGCCGGCCTCGCCAGTGAAAGGCCGAGATAATTCAGGGCAGCTCGGCAAGCACGAGTTCCACCACGAACGACTCCGGCGGGACTTCGGTGTCGAGCGCGATGTAGTCACGGGCCATGCCTTCGGCGTCGCGCAGACTGGGAAGCCGACATGGAAGGAACCAGCGCTGATGTTCTTCTTCACGTACGTGCGCCGCGAGCTGCGCCGGCGGATGCGCCAGGCCGTCTTCATCGCGCTGGGCCTCGCGCTGGGGGTCGGCCTGGTCGTCACGGTGGCCGCCGCGTCGGCTGGCTTCAAGAACGCGCAGTCCGGCGCGCTCAGCGGGCTGTACGGGGTAGGCACCGACGTAACCGTCAACGGTAGGGCACCCACGCCACCGAAACCCGGCACGGCACCGTCCGGCAACCAGCAGAGCATCGAGGAAGGGCCACACGGCCTGGAGCTTTGCAGTGGCAACGGGAAGTGCACGAGCCTGGCCGGGACGAGACAAGACAACATGAACTCGCCGTTCGGCGGGATCAGCGCGTCGAAGGTGGCCGAGGCGGCGAAGCTGCACGGCGTCACGGCTGCGGCCGGTGGGCTCTCGCTGCTGGACCAGTGGCAGGTATTCCCGAAGAACGGCAGCGCCGTGCCGCAATCGGGCAGCTACTGGGTGGACGGCGTGGACGTCGGGGATCTCTCGCTCGGCCCGCTCAGCGGCGGAACGATCACCGCCGGCCACTGGTTCACCGCGGCCGACGCGGACGCCGCCGTGGCGCTCCTGGACTCCGGGTACGCGAAGGCCAGCAACCTGAAGGTCGGCTCGACGGTCACCATCCGCCAGGTCCGGTACTCCGTGATCGGGATCGTCAGCCAGCCGCAGGAAGGCAGCAACCCGACCGACATCTACCTGCCGCTGGCGCGAGCCCAGGCCATATCGCTGCAGAGCGGCACCAGCATGAAGGACAAGGTGAACACGATCTACCTGACCGCGGCCAGCTCCGCCGGCATCCCGGCGGTCAGCAAGGAGGTCGCGAAGCTGCTGCCGAGCGCCAGCGTGACCACGGCGAGCAGCCTGGCCAGTGACGTGTCCGGCTCCGTGGCCACGGTCGAGAAGCTCGTGAACGACCTGGGCGAGTGGCTGGCGATACTGGTGCTGACCGCGGCGTTCGCCATAGCTTGCCTGCTGATGATGGCCGCCG
>JASHQP010000687.1 GCA_030039095.1 Streptosporangiaceae bacterium | reverse complement strand
CAGGCGGCCAGGGCCAGTGCGGGCGCTACGACGGCCACGGCAGCCCGCAGCGTGAAGGGCAGCCCGGTCAGGCCGCGCAGCCCGGTCAGGCCGCGCAGACCGCGCAGGCCGCGCAGGCCGCGCAGGCCGCGCAGACCGCGCAGGCCGGTCAGGCCGTTCGTTCTCGGTGACATGCCAACGTCAGCCCCGCTCACCTGACTGCATCCGCAGCAGAAGGTCCATTGCGAATCATTGCTTACCCTTACGAGGCGGCGGCGTCGAATAGCACGATCTACGGATATACGGCTTATATAACGACCGGGTGATTCCGGGGCGGTGAGCCAGGACGGCCCGGCATCACCGGGCTGGAACCGTGACCGGCCGGGACCGCCGTGTCCGCCGGGTGGCCGTGCGGCGCCGGAACTGCAGGCTGCTGAGCACGATGCCGATCAGGATGGCCGCGCCGCCGACCGCCTGCGCCAGGCCGACCGGATTCCCGAACGCCACGGCCCCCGCCACCGCGCCGACGAGCGGCTCCAGGTTGAGGAAGGCTCCGGCGACGTCCGCCGCCACCCGGCTCTGCGCGTAGGCAAACAGGGTGAACGGGAGGACCGTGCCGCAGAACGCCAGCCCGGCGGCGGCCAGCAGGCTGCCCAGGCCCGATGGCGCCATGGGCGTGCCCTCGGTGGCGATGGCGACCGGCGCTGCCGCGAGGGCGGCCGCGACGAACTGCACACCGGTGACGGCGACCGGATCGCGGTCGCGCAGCAGCCGTACCTGCAGCACGGTGAACCCGGCCGAGATCAGCTGCGAGGCCAGCACCAGGCCGTCGCCGCCGAGCGTCGCCCCGCCGCCCTTGCCGCTGGCGACGAGGCCCACGCCCGCCAGGGACACGGCGAAGCCGGCCCACGCCACCGGCCTGGCCATGCTGCGCTGCCAGACCGCGGTGATGATCGCGATGATCACCGGCGTGGCGCCCACGATCAGCGCCGCATGGGTGACGCTGGTACGCACGATGCCCAGGTTCTGCAGCAGCACCGAACCGCCGTAGCCCAGTGCGCCGCTGGCCAGCACGGCCGGGCGGCACGCGGCACGGACCCTGGCTCTGCCCGCGGCGTCCCTGCCCGCGACCAGCAGCAGGACGGCCGCGGCCACGCCGAAGCGCCCGAACGCGAGCCAGGCCGGCGCCAGCCAGGCCAGCGCGAGCTTCGACAGCGGCACCGTGGTGCCCCACAGCACCCCGGCGGCGATGAGCGCCGCGAAGACGAGGCGACGGTTGCTGGTCATGCATCCAGCGTCACCGATGCCTGTACAAGAAACGCCGTTCAGGAGATTAGGCAAGATAATATTTGGCAACATGGCAGTTGAGCTTGATGACATTGACACAGAACTGCTCGGCGAGCTGCAGGCCAACGCGGACCGGACCAACGTGGAACTGGCCCGGCTGGTCGGGCTTTCACCGGCGGCGACGCTGAACCGGGTTCGCCGGCTGAAGGAGTCGGGCGTCATCCGCGTGATCAGCGCCCGCCTCGATCCGGTGGCAGCCGGGTTCCCGCTCCAGCTGTACGTGGCCGCAACGCTCGGCAGCCACGATGCCCGGGCCAGCCGGGTGTTCGAGGACCAGATCCGCGCGATACCGGAGATCGTCGCCGCGGACATCGTCGCCGGGGAGATGGACTACCTGCTCACGGTCGTGGCCAGGAACGTCACGGAGCTGCAGCAGGTTCTCGTCGCGCTGGCGACCAGGGGCGGGCAGCGGCTGATCACCTACCTGCGGCTGGAGGAGGTGAAGCCGCCGTCGCAGCTGCCGCTCGAGCCGGCCGAGGCGGACCCGGGCCGCACGGGCCGCCCGTCGCGCCGGGCCCGCCGGAGTGCCGCGGTCGTCCCCACTATCGTTGAAACAGCGAGCGGCGCCGCAAGAACCGACCGTCCGGAGACATGATTGCCCCGGGATTTCTGGATTTGCGGGCCCCCCGAGGGAAGGGCTGGGGCGTACCGTCAGGTCGGGAACGCTTCCCGCCGTGTGGCGCAAGGGCCGGGCGAGATCGCGGATGGTCTCGACGTCGGGTAGGGGCCGGATAAGGGGGGTCATGACCGTCAGCAGCGCGGCCGGAGGCCGTTCGCGGAACCTGATCCTGGCGGCGATGATCTTCGCGGTCGCGATGACCTTCATCGACCAGACGATCGTGTCCATCGCCGTGCCCAACATCCAGCGCGAGCTGGGGCTGACCAGCACCGGCGTGCAATGGATGGTCAACGCCTATCTGCTGTCGCTCAGCGCGCTGTTCGCGTTCGGCGGGCGGCTGGCCGACACGATGGGCCACCGGCGGATGGTGACGCTCGGCGTCATCGTGTTCGCCGGGGCGTCGGCGCTGTGCGGGCTGACCCCGAAGGGCTCGTTCGCCGAGGCGTGGATCGTGCTCTTCCGGGTCGTGCAGGGCGTGGGCGGGGCGATCATGTTCCCGGCCGCGCTCGCGATCGTGGTGCAGACCTTCGAGCTGCGCCAGCGCGGCAAGGCCCTGGCCCTGTTCTTCGGCATCGCCGGCGGCCTGACGGCCATCGGCCCGGTCCTGGGCGGTTTTCTCACCCAGTGGACCTGGCGGGCCATCTTCTGGGTGAACATCCCGGTCGCGCTCGTCGCGCTGGCGCTGATCTTCATCTCCAAGCCGGTCACCGACCACAAGCCGGCCAGGATCGACTACCGCGGCCTGGTCCTGATCGCTGCCGGGGTGGCGCTCAGCGTGTTCGGCTTCCAGCAGTCGAACATCTGGGGCTGGCACAACCCGCTGATCTGGCTGTCGATCGCGGTCGGCCTGGCGCTGCTCGTCGTGTTCTATTTCGTCGAGGTCCGCACGCCATCGCCGCTGATGCGGGTCAGCATCTTCCGGATCCGGCCATTCCTGGTCGAGAACCTGGTGCTCGGCATCACCAACCTGGTGTTCATCCCGGTGTTCTTCTTCGGCAGCGAGTACGCCCAGATCTCGCTGGCAAAGTCATCGTCCCAGGCAGGCATCATCCTGCTGTACTTCTTCATCGGCTTCGTCATCGCCGCGCAGATCGGCGGGCGGATGCTGGACCGGATCGGGGCCAAGCGCCCGGTCGTGATCGGCTGCGTGCTCGGCGCCGTCGGGTTCTTCCTGTGGGCGGGGAAGGTCACCGACCTCAACTTCAGTGCGCAGCAGTGGTACATCATCCTGGCCGGGGCCGGCATGGGCTTCATGCTGGGGCCGTCCAGCACCGACGCGGTCAACCGGGCCAGCCGGCTCACCTACGGCGAGGCGACCGGCATCACTCAGACCGTCCGCAACTACGCGGCCAGCATGGGCCTGGCCATCCTCGGCACGATCCTGGTCACCGAGATGCGCAGCCACATCACGAGTTCGCTGATCTCCGTTTACCACCTGCCGAGCAGCAAGGCGGCCGCCGAGGCGGCGAACCTTTCGCAGTCGCACGGCAGCGGCAGCGGCAGCGTGGCATCGATCCCGCACTTCTACCGGGCCGACTTCGCCCAGTCCACGCAGACCGTGCTGTACGTGATGGCCGGGATCATGGCGGCCGCCGCCGTCGTGGCGATTCTCGGCCTGCGCAGCGGCGTGCAGCAGGACATCGGGGGCGAGGCCGCCGAGCCCGCGCAGGAGTCCGCCGCCGTGGACAATCCATGACCGGATAACGGGCCGTAACGCGACGCCAGCCCCTAGATCCGTAACGCGACGCCCGTGCCTGAGATGTAGTCGGCGAAATCGCGCAGCAGCGCGGACTTGGGCTTGGCGCCCAGCACCTGCTCGACGACCTCACCGCCGGAGAAGACGGTCATCATCGGCACGGCCATGACCTGGTACTTCTGTGCCGTAACCGGGTTCTCGTCGATGTTGAGCTTGACGACGTCGATCTCGCCGGCGTGCTCCGCGGCGATCTCGGCGAGCACCGGGGCCACCATGCGGCACGGGCCGCACCACTCGGCCCAGTACTCCACGATCACCGGCTTGGAGTTCTTCAGGACGTCGGCCTCGAAGCTCGCGTCGGTGACGGCCTTGATCTCGCCCATGCTCATCGTTCCTTCCCGGTCACGCCGGTCTCGGTGAGGCGCAGCGCCACGCAGTCGTCGCCGTCGCCGTGCTCGCACACCTGGACGAGCCGGCGCAGTTTGCACCGGAGCACGGCGAGGTCCCTGGCCTGTTTCTCGATCGCCTCGAGCTTCGCCTCGGCGGCACGGACGATCTCGTCGGTGGACCGCGCCTCGGCGGGCCCCAGCAACTCCCCGATCTCACCGAGCGTGAACCCCAGTTGCCGCGCGCGGCGGATGAACGCCAGCCGCCACCGGTCGGCCTCGGAGTACCGACGGAAACCGGAGTCCTGGCGCTCCGGCAGCGTCAGCAGTCCCCGCCGCTGGTAGAAGCGCACGGTCTCGACGCCGACCCCCTCGGCGGCGGCGAACTTCCCGATGGTCAGCCCAGCCATGCTCCCAAGCTAGCCGCCGTACCCCGGTACGGAGTCAAGCCGCCACCGGCCCCGGCCGCCACCCAGCCCCGCCACCCAGCCCTGCCGCCGTAGCCCTTCCCCAGCCCGGTCGATGGCACCAGCCCTTCCCCAGCCCGGTCGATGGCACCATCGCTGTTGCTAGAGCGACAGCGATCTTCCGTTGATCATGGCTCGCGGCCCGTTCGCGGGGAGCTTTTCGGGGGTTTGCCGGGTTTCGGGCAGCCGGCGCGAGTTTCGGCTGGCGAGCCCGGTGGGTTTGGGGCGGACATAACCACCGGCCGGCCCGCCCCGCGAATTTGAGCGTTTGCTTTGATAATCTGGTCAGGAGCGAGTTCCGACGGGCGCGGTGCGGGAGGCGGGATGGCCAAGGCGGGTCCGCGGCGGACGGCCGAGCCGGACGGGAGGTCGGCGGGCACGCGAGCCGCGCTGGTCGAGGGGGCAATCGAGGCGCTGAAGACTGTCGGCTTCTCCGGCGCGAGCGCCCGGGAGATCGCGCGGCTGGCCGGATGCAACCAGACGCTGGTCTTCTACCACTTCGGCTCCGTCACCGACCTTCTGCTGGCCGCGCTCGACGCGATCAGCGAGCGGCGCATGGCCGCGTACCGCGGGGTCCTCGAGCACGCCGAGTCAATGAGCGACCTGGTCGAGTCCGCGCGGTCCATCTTCACCGAGGACCTCGACTCCGGGAACGTGACCGTGCTGGTCGAGATGATCGCCGGCGCGAGGTCGGTTCCCGGCCTCGGCGAGCAGGTCGCGGCCCGGGTTGCCCCGTGGCGTGAGTTCGCCGAGACCGCGGTGCGCCGAGGGCTCGTCTCGTCACCCCTGGCTCGGCTGCTGCCCGCCAAGGACGTGGCGCACGCCGTGGTCGCCGGGTTCCTCGGCCTCGAGCAGCTCGCGAACCTTGACGGGGACCGCGCCGCTGCGCTCTCGCTCTTCGACCGGGCCGCCGCGCTGGCCCTGCTGGCCGACATGGCCGGCGCGCTGCCCTGGGACGCCATGCCAGGCGATCGGTCAGGAGGGTCACGATGACACAGCCCGCAAAGCCAGCAGCAGCTCAGCTCGACGCCGTCACCGGGGCGTTCAGCTACTCCGGTGCGGCCATCGCGCGGGAACTGCACGCCGCCGGTCACCGGGTGCGCACGCTGACCGGGCATCCGGAGCGCGCCCCGGCCGGCACCGGTATCGAGGTGCGGCCGCTGGACTTCGCCGACCCCGCGGGACTCGCCGAGTCGCTGCGGGGCGTGCACACGCTGTACAACACCTACTGGGTCCGGTTCCCGCACGGCGGCGTCGATCATGAGGTGGCCGTCGGCAACAGCCGGGTTCTGTTCGAGGCGGCGCAGCGCGCCGGAGTGCGGCGGATCGTGCACACCTCGATCACGAACCCGAGCCTGGACTCGCCGTACCCGTACTTCCGTGGCAAGGCAGAGGTCGAGCGGATCCTGGCCGGAACCGGCGTGCCGTGCGCGATCGTCCGGCCCGCGATCCTGTTCGGCGGCGACGGCGTGCTCGTCAACAACATCGCGTGGCTGCTGCGGCGGGTGCCGGTGTTCGCGATCGGCGGCCACGGTGATTACCGGGTCCGCGGCATCCACGTTGACGACCTGGCCAGGCTGTGCGTCCAGCTCGGTGCTGGCGACGACACGGTCACGCTCGACGCGGTCGGGCCGCAGAGCATCACGTTCCGCCAGATGGTCGACGCGATCCGGGCAGCGGTCGGCAGCCATGCCGCTGTCGTGCCCGTTCCCGTCCCGGTGCTCTTTGGCCTCTCCTCGGTGCTGGGCGCGGCTCTGCGGGACACCCTGCTGACGCGCGAGGAGTACCAGGCCATGGCCGACGGCCTGGCCGACTCGACGGCGCCGGCTGCCGGGGAGACCGTGTTCACCGACTGGGTCGCGGCGCACGGCGCGGAGCTGGGCCGCTCCTACGCCAACGAGCTTGACCGGCACTTCCGTCCGGCCCGGCCGGCGCGGGCCGCCTGATCAGGCCCTGGTGCCTGCTGCGCAAAGGCGGCATACCTAGGCTGTACCAGGGAGCGGGCCGATGCCAGAATGCTAGGACCGCGGCGATGGGCTGCCTGACGCTCCGCCCGCCGCCAGCGGCCTTACCAGGCCAAACACCGGAAGGGCGAGCGACCACATGAGCATTCTCGGTACCAGGGTGGTACGGACCGAGGACCCGCGGTTGCTGACCGCGGGCGGTACCTACGTGGACGACCTGCGGATCCCCGAGCTCGTCGACGCGGCCCGGGTCACGATCGTCCGCAGTCCGATGGCTCACGCGAAGATAACCGGTATGGACACCGACGCGGCCCGTCAAGCTCCGGGTGTCCTCGCCGTGCTGACCGTCGGTGACATGGATGACCTGGTGCCGCCGCCGCCTCCGGAGCCTGGCAGCGAGACAAGCGAGGGCGCGCCGATGCCGCTCGGCGGCGTGTGGTCCGAGCCCCTCCTGGCGGTGGACCGCGTCCGGTACGTCGGCGAGCCCGTGGCGATGGTCATCACGAGCGACAGCTACCAGGGCGAGGACGCGGCCGAGCTGGTCAGCGTCGACTATGAGCCGCTGCCCTCGGTCATCGGGATCGCCGGCGCGCTGGAGACCGACACGCTGCTGTTCGGCGAGACCGAGTCGAACGTCCCCGTCGACTCGGGCGACGACGCGGACGACGCGATCTTCGAGGGCTGTGACGCGGTCGTCGAGCGGACGATCGTGAACCAGCGGCTCGCGCCGATGCCGATGGAGGGACGCGCCGGGGCGGCGCGATTCGACGACGGCAAGCTGACCTACTGGGCAAGCACGCAGAACGCGCAGATCACCCGGTTCATCCTGGCCGGAGCGCTCGCCATGGACCCCGCGTCGATAAGGGTGATCACCCCGGACGTCGGCGGCGGGTTCGGCGCCAAGGTCGGCATCGACCGGGAGTCGATTCTGATCGCCTGGGCGGCCAGGAAGACCGGCCTGGCGCTGCGCTGGGTGGAGACGCGCAGCGAGAACCTGGTCGGGATGACGCACGGCCGCGCCCAGGAACAGACGATCAAGCTCGGCGGTACCTCCGACGGCCGTGTCCTCGCCTACCGGCTCGACGTGGTGCAGGACACCGGCGCGTACCCGCGGATGAGCGGCTTCCTGCCGTTCCTCACCAAGCTGATGGCGGTGGGGCCGTACGACATAGCCCGCGTGCAGACTCACTCCCGGGTGGTGGTGACCAACACCACCCCGATCTCGGCCTACCGCGGCGCCGGCCGGCCCGAGGCGACCGCCGCGATCGAGCGGGCCATGGACCTGTTCGCCACCGAGATCGGCATGGATCCGGCGGAGGTGCGGCGCAAGAACCTGATCCCGCCGGACAAGTTCCCGTACACGACGCCGACCGGCGCGACGTACGACACCGGGGATTACGTCACGGCCCTGGACAAGGTGCTCGAGGCGGCGGGTTATGCGGAACTACGGGCGGAGCAGCAGCGCCGCCGGGAACGCGGCGACGTGCTGCAGCTCGGCATCGGGCTGTCCAGTTACGTCGAGATCACGGCGGCGGACGCGGCAGCCGGGGAGACCGCCAGGCTCACGGTGCACGGCGACGGCACGGCCACCGTGTACACCGGCAGTTCCGCGCACGGCCAGGGCCACCACACCGCCTGGGCCATGCTCGTGGAGGCCGAGCTGGGAATCCCGATGGCCAGCGTCACCGTGATCCACGGCGACACCGACCTGATCCCCGAGGGCATCGGAACCTACGGGTCACGGTCGCTGCAGCTCGGCGGCGTCGCCGTGCACCAGGCGGCGATCGACGTCAAGGACCAGGCCAGGCGGGTGGCGGCGGACATGCTCGAGGCCGCGGAGGCCGACCTGGAGCTGGACGCCAGCAGCGGGACCTGGCAGGTCCGCGGCGACCCGGGAACGGGCCGGACCTGGGCGGACGTGGCGACCCACGCGGGCGAGGACGGCCTCGTGGCCTATGTTCAGTACGCCGGGGGCGGCGCGACGTTCCCGTTCGGCAGCCACGTGGCGGTCGTCGAGATCGACACCGAGACCGGCAAGGCACGGCTGATCCGCCACGTGACCGTGGACGACGCCGGGACCGTGGTCAACCCGGTGCTGGCCGAGGGGCAGCGGCACGGCGGCATCGCCCAGGGCGTGGCCCAGGCGCTGCTCGAGGAGATGGTCTACGACGCCGACGGGAACCCGCTCACCGGCACGCTCGCCGACTACGCCGCGATCACCGCGGCCGAGCTGCCGAGCTTCGAGCTGGTGCAGAGCGAGACGCCGACGGACATCAACCCGCTCGGGGTCAAGGGAATCGGCGAGGCCGGGACGATCGGCGCCACCCCGGCCGTGCAGAACGCGGTCGTCGACGCGGTCAGCCACCTCGGCGTCCGTCACATCGACATGCCGACCACGCCGGTCAGGGTCTGGGCCGCTATTGACGAGGCATCTGGCCGGCGGGGCGGGGCAGAGAACGGAGTAGCTCGGTGAAGGTCACCATCAAGGTCAACGGCAACCAGGTCGCGGCCGAGGTGGCCGACCGCACGCTGCTCGTGCACTTCCTGCGCGACGCGGCGAAACTCACCGCGACGAACGTCGGCTGCGACAGCACGTCCTGCGGTGCGTGCACGGTGCTGCTGGACGGAAAGTCGGTCAAGTCGTGCACCGTGCTGGCGGCCCAGGCCGACGGCTGCGAGGTCACCACCGTCGAAGGGCTGGCCGACGGCTCCGGCGAGATGCACCCGGTGCAGGCCGCCTTCCACGCCGAGCACGGACTGCAGTGCGGGTTCTGCACCCCGGGCATGGTGATGGCCTCGGTCTCGCTGCTGGCGGAGAACCCCTCGCCCACCGAGGAAGAGGTCAGGACGGCGCTCGAGGGCAACCTGTGCCGCTGCACCGGCTACCACAACATCGTCAGGGCGGTGCTGGCCGCCGCCCCGGCGACCCGCGAGAGGCGGTCCGCGTGATCCCCGCACCCTTCACCTACAAGCGGGCCCTCTCGGTTGACGAGGCCCTTGACCTGATGGCGCAGGACGGCGACGACGCCAAGTTCCTGGCCGGCGGCCACTCGCTGCTGCCCCTGATGAAGCTGCGCCTCGCCGTGCCCGAGGTCCTGATCGACATCGGCAGGCTCGGCGAGCTCCGTTACGTCCGCGAGGAAGACGGCCACATCGCGGTGGGCGCGCTCACCACTCACGACGAGCTTTCCCGTTCCAGCGTGCTGGCCACCCAGGTGCCGCTGCTCGCCCACGCCGCAGGGCAGGTTGGCGACCCGCAGGTCCGCCACCGCGGCACGATCGGCGGCTCCCTGGTGCACGCCGATCCCGCGGCCGACCTGCCCGCCGTGGTCCTGGCCCTGGACGCGACGCTGGTGGCCCGCGGCCCGTCCGGCAGCAGGCAGATCCCTGTCGGCGACTTCTTCCAGAGCTTGTTCGAGACCGTGCTCGAGCCGGACGAGCTGCTGACCGAGATCCGGATCCCCAAGCCGGAGACACCAAGCCGGTGGGCGTTCCAGAAGTTCGCCAAGCGCGGGATCGACTGGGCGATCGTCGGCGTGGCGGTCCAGGGCGGCAGCGTGGCGCTGGTGAACATGGACCAGACACCGGTGCGGGCCGTGGCGGTCGAGCAGGCGCTGGCCGAGGGCGCCGGGCCGCGGGACGCCGCGGCGCACGCCGCCGAGGGCACGAGCCCGTCAGCAGACATCAACGCGGACCGTGGCTACCGCGAGCACCTGGCCCGGGTGCTCACCGGCCGCGCGCTCGAGGAGGCACGCTCGCGAGCCTGACCGGCCGGCCACCGCCACATCCACTGCGCCGCCCCGGGCAGGTCCCGTACCACCAGCCGTGACCGCTGTGCCCCGGGCACGGCGGCGGCCCGGCCGGGCTCAGTGCTCGTGGATCAGGATCCCGCGGATGTTCTTGCCTTCGAGCAGGTCCTCGTACCCCTGGTTGACGTCGTCGAGGCGGTACCTGGTGGTGATCAGCTCGTCGAGCTTGAGCTTGCCCGCCCGGTACAGGTCCAGCATCAGCGGGATGTCGTCGAACGGGTTGCCGCCGCCGAACAGCGCGCCCTCGATCCGCTTCTGGAACAGGGTGAGCTCGAAGCTGGACAGGTGGATGTTCTTCTTGCCCGGCCCGGCCAGCCCGGTGACGACCACGGTGCCGTGCTTGCGGATGGCCGCGAAGGCCGCGTCGATCACGTCATCGTCGACCACGCCGACGGTGATCAGGGCATGGTCGGCCCCGACCCCCCGGGTGAGCTCGGTGACCAGTTGCTGGGCCTGCTCGGAGTTGGCCGCGCTGTGCGTGGCGCCGAGCCACTCGGCGACCTCGCGCTTGTTCGGCAGCGGGTCCACCGCGATGATGTTGATCGCCCCGGCGATCGACGCGCCCTGCACCGCGTTGATGCCGACGCCGCCGATGCCGTAGATCACCACGGTGTCGCCCGGCCGCACGCCGCCGAGGTTGACCGAGGTGCCGAAGCCGGTCGGCACGCCGCAGCCAACCAGGACCACCGTCTCGAGCGGCAGGTCGTCGTCCACCTTGATGCACGAGTGCTCGGAAAGCGTCGACCACTGCGAGAACGTGCCGAGCAGGCACATCTGGCCGAAGTCCTCGCCGCCCGCGTGGAACCGGAACGTCCCGTCGGGCAGGCAGTTGTCGACGAACAGGGCACCCAGGTCGCACAGGTTCGTCTGGCCGCGGGCGCAGAACCGGCAGTGGCCGCACGCCGGGAGGAACGAGCAGACGATGTGATCGCCGGGCTTCAGCCGGCTGACCCCTGGTCCCACCTGCTCGACGATCCCGGCCCCCTCATGCCCGCCGACGATGGGAAACCTGACCGGGATGTCGCCGGTCCGCAGGTGATCGTCGGAGTGGCAGAGCCCGGACGCGACGAACCGGACGAGCACCTCACCGGCCTTGGGCGGATCCAGCTCGAGCTCGACGACCTCCCACTGGTTGCCGACATCGCGAAGCACCGCTGCCCTGGTCTTCATCGACTCTCCTTCCGGCCCGGCCGACCCGGTTCGTCATGCTGCGGTCGCGCCATGGCGTCATTGTGAGACACCCCAGGAACGCCTGCCACGGCTGTTTCTGCCTCGCGGGACTGCGGTTGCCCATGGCCGCTTCACCGGTGCTGAGAGGTCAGGGCAGCCAGCGGGCCCTGCCGCCCGGATCCGCACCTCGTCGGCGCTGCGCGGAGCAGGAAGCCTGTGCGGAACTTAGCAGAAGAAAGTGGAAGAATTTGCGGCAGAGATAGCGACATTGATTCATTATTGTTCCGATGGACCGGCCAGAGGATTCGACGCTCTCCGCTCTGGCCGGTCCACGAGACGCAGTGGACGGGGCGGCGGTGTCCGCTCCGGCCGGTGCGCTGGAGGCGGCGCTGGCTGCGGCGCAGCACGGTGACCCCGACGCCTACCGCGCCATCTACCGCGACACCCAGCCCCGGCTGCTGCGCTACCTGCACGCCCTGACCGGCGACGACGCCGAAGACATCGCCTCCGAAACCTGGCTGCACATCGCCCGCGACCT
>JASHQP010000686.1 GCA_030039095.1 Streptosporangiaceae bacterium | reverse complement strand
CTCGGCCCCGGCGATCCGGCCACCGTCGCGGCGCGCGGCGATCTCGCGGCCGCCTACCTCGAGGCGGGCCAGCCGCAGCAGGCGATCGACATGCTGCGGCCGATGTACGGCGATCGGGAGGCGGTCATGGGCGCCGGCCATCCCGAGACGCTCGCCGCCTGTGGTGAGCTCGCGGCGGCGCTGCACTCGGGGGGACGACTGGCCGAAGCGATCCCCCTGTATGAGCGTGTGCTGGCCGGCCGGGAGGAGGCGCTGGGGGTGACCCACCCGGACACGATGGCCGCGCGCGCGAACCTCGCCCACGCCTACCGCTCCGCGGACCGGATGAAGCAGGCGCTGCCGGTCTACGAGCGAGCGCTCGCCGACCGCGAGCGGGCGCTGGGACCCGACCACCCCGACACCCTGGCGTCGATGGCGGGCCTCGCGTCCGCTTATCACGCCGCGGGCAGGCTCAAGCACGCGCTGCCGCTCTACGAGCAGGTGCTCGAGCGCCGCGAGCGGCGGGACGGCCCCGACCACCCCGGAACCCTGGCCGCGCGCGGCGATCTTGCCTCGGCCTACCACTCGTCCGGCCGGCTCGCCCAGGCCATCCCGATGTACGAGCGGACGCTGCAGGACCACGAGCGGGTCATGGGCGAGGATCACCCGGGCACGGTGACGGCCCGGGCGAACCTCGCCTCCGCCTACCACACGGTCGGCTGGCAGACCGCCGCCGTCGCGCTGCTTCGGCACACGCACGAGGACGAGAGCCCGCCCGGCCGTGACCTACGCGGTCCGCCGGGAGAACAGGACGGCGGAGAGCACTAGCGAGACGGCCAGGATGCCCCCGAGCCAGGCCAGCGCCACCCAGGGCGCGCTGCCGACGGGCGTGCCGAGCAGCAGCCCGCGCAGCGACTGGGTGAGCGGGGTGATCGGCTGATTGCGCGCAAACCCCTGGATCCACCCGGGCATGGTGGCGACGGGGACGAACGCGCTGCTCGCGTACGGCAGGAACGCCACGCCGAACATGAACCCGTTGGCGGCCTCGGGGGTCCTGACGGCCAGGCCGTACGCGGCGGCGAGCCACGATATGGCCAGGATGAACGCGAGCAGCAGGCCGGCGGCGGCCAGCCAGCCCGGCAGGCTGGCGTGCGGGCGGAAGCCGATGAGGCAGGCCACGCCGAACACCAGGATGGTGGAGGCGATGTTGCGCGCGATGCTCGCCGCGATGTGGCCGGCCAGGATCGCCGGGCCGCGGACGTCCATGGACCGGAACCTGTCGATGATGCCGCCGGTCATGTCCTGGCAGACGCTCACCGCGGTGATCGCCGCCCCGTAGCCGGCGCACAGCAGCAGCACCCCGGGCAGCACGTAGGTCACGTAGCTCGTGCCGGTGCCGGTGCGGATGGCCCCGCCGAACAGGCCGACGAACAGCAGCATCAGCAGGACCGGCAGCGCCAGCGCGGTGAACAGCGAGTCGAGCTGCCGCCTGGTCAGCCGGAAGGAGCGCGCGGTCATCGTCAGGACGTCAGACATGGGAGGACTCCACTTCGGATCGGCCGGCGGTGCCGGAGGTGAGGGCGAGAAACACGTCGTCGAGGGTCGTGGTGTGCACCGAGAAGCTGCGGACGGCCGAGCGGCCCGGGTCGAACTCGTCGAGCAGGGCACGGATCTCGCCGGCGGTGCCCTCGGTCGCCAGGCCGATCGTCAGCCTGCCCGGGTCGGCCGTGACCGCGCGGCCGCCGGCCAGCCGGGCAATCGCGTCGAACGCGGCGCCATCGGCCAGCGTCAGGTCCAGGCGCTGCCCGGCGACCAGCTTCTTCAGGTCACCGGGGCTTCCGTCGGCGACCACGCGTCCGCCGTCGATCACCGCGATGTGGCTGGCCAGCAGGTCAGCCTCCTCGAGGTACTGGGTGGTGAGGAACACCGTGACGCCACGGTCGGCCAGATCGCCGATCACCTGCCACAGCGCCTGGCGGCTGGGCAGGTCGAGCCCGGTGGTCGGCTCGTCCAGGAAGATCACCGAAGGGCGGCCGGTCAGGCTGGCGGCAAGGTCGAGCCGGCGGCGCATGCCGCCGGAGTACGTCCCGACCCGCCGGTTCGCCGCGTCGGCGAGGCCGAACTGCGCGAGCAGGCCGTCGGCGCGCTGCCGCGCTTCGCGGGACGAGAGGCCGGCCAGGCGCCCCATCATGTGCAGGTTCTCGGCCCCGGTCTGCAGGCCGTCGACCGCGGCGTACTGCCCGGCCAGGCTGATGCTGCGGCGGACCCTGTGCCGCTCGCGCTCGACGTCGTGGCCCGCCACCCGCGCGCGCCCGGCGTCCGCCCTGGTGAGCGTCGCGAGGATGCGAACTGTCGTGGTCTTGCCCGCGCCGTTGGGCCCGAGCAGGGCGAACACGATGCCGGGCGGTACGGCCAGGTCCACTCCGTCCAGGACCCGCACGGCCCCGAAGGACTTCTCCAGGCCGATCGCCTCGATCGCCAGCGGGCCGCCCGGGTCTGCGGCGTCTTTCCCGTTCATGCAGCGTCACCCCATCTCTTCTGCGTATGGCATACGCACTACTGCGTAGGGTATACACAGTAGGTGCGGCGCTGTCAAACCGGGCGACTGGGAGAATGAGCCATGGACGATGAGCTGCCCGCCGCGGTCGCGGCCGCGTGGGGCGTGCGGGCGCACCCCGGCAAGGGACCCAAGCCAGGCCTGAGCCTGGACCGGATCGTCGCCGCCGCTGTCAAGATCGCGTCCCGCGACGGCCTGGACGCGGTGTCCATGAGCCGCGTCGCCGCGGAGCTCGGCGCGTCGACGATGTCGCTCTACCGGTACGTGAACGCCAAGGACGAGCTGGTCAAGCTCATGATCGACGCGGCGTGGGGTCCGCCGCCCGAAGACGAGCCGGGTGTGGGGTGGCGCGCAGCGCTGTCCCGCTGGGCGTGGGGGATGCGCACCGCGTTCCGGCGGCACCCGTGGGCGGCGAGGGTACCGGTCAGCGGGCTGCCGGTGTTGCCCAACGAGGTCGCGTGGTTCGAGCGGGCCCTGGCCGACCTTGACGGCAGCGGGCTGGCCGAGGCCGAGAAGGCGTCGGTCATCATGCTGGTCAGCGGGTACGTGCGGACGCTGGCGACGCTGGAAGCGGACCTCGAGGCGGCCGTCAGGGCGGCGGGTGTCGCCCCGGACGAGTGGATGGCCGCCTATCCCCGGATGCTGATCAAGCTGGCCGACCCGGGCCGTTACCCGGCGCTGACCAAGTTCATCGCCGCGGGCGTGTTCGACCAGGCCGACGAGCCGGACGACGAGTTCATCTTCGGCCTCGAGCGCATCCTCGACGGCATCGAGGTGCTGGTCAGCTCCCGGTGAAGCGGGGGGCCCGCTTCTCGCCGAACGCCGCGACCCCCTCGGCGAAGTCCTTCGACCCGGCCATCTCCTGCTGGATCCGGGCCTCGAACTCCAGCTGGGAGTCCATCTGCTCGTAGAGCCACCGGTTGAGCTGCCGCTTGGTCCCCGCGTACGACCTGGTCGGGCCGTTCGCGAGCCGCTCCAGGAGCTCGCCGGACCTGGCGGCGAACTCATCGTCCGGCCAGACCCTGTTGATCAGCCCCCACTCGAGCGCCTGCGGGGCCCCCAGCCGCTCACCGAGCATGGCCAGCTCGGCCGCTCTGGCGAACCCGACCCGCGACGGAACGAGCAGCGACGATCCGCCGTCCGGCACGAGTCCGATGTTCACGAACGCGAGCAGGAAGTACGCCGACTCGGCGGCGACCACCAGGTCACAGACCAGCGCCAGGGACAGGCCAATCCCGGCCGCGGCGCCCTGGACGGCGCTGATCACCGGCTTTGGCATGCGCCGTATCGTGACGAGGATCGGGTGATACCGCTCTGTGAGCCGGCCGTAGACGTCCGGGGGTCCCGACTCCGCGTTGACGTCAGCTCTCAGATCGGCGCCGCTGGAGAAGGCGCGCCCGGCCCCGGTGATCATCACCGCCCGGACGGACTGGTCCCCGGCGGCGGCCGCCGTGGCGGCCAGCAGGTCGAGGCTGAACTGATTGTTCCAGGCGTTCAGCCGGTCCGGGCGGTTGAGCTCGATCTTCGCCGCGCCGCCGCGCCGGTAGTAATTGACAGTTTCGTACGCGCGGGCCAGTTCGTAATCTGTCACGGCTGTCATGGTACGAGCACCCCGCCCGCTCGCGTCACCCCCGCAGCCGCTCGAGCGCCTGCTGTGCGGAGCGGTACCGGGCCCTCGCCCGCCTCGCCTGGACCCGGGCATCGGCCAGGGCCTGCCGGGAATCCGCGAGCTCCTCTTCCAGCCGCTCCACCGTGGCCTCCAGCTCGTGCTCGGCCGCGGTTGCGGCGTCGGCAGCCTGGCTGGCCTCGGCCGCAGCCCGCTCGGCCTCGGCAACC
>JASHQP010000685.1 GCA_030039095.1 Streptosporangiaceae bacterium | reverse complement strand
GCCGCGCCGGTGCGCGAGGCCGTCGCCGGCCGATACGCCGGCGAGCCGTTCGTCACCGTGCTGCCCGAGGGCGGCTGGCCGACCACGGCGGCGGTCGCCGGGTCCAACGGCGTGCACCTGCAGGCCGCTGCCGACACCCGGACCGGCCGGGCCACCGTGGTCGCGGCCATCGACAACCTGGGCAAGGGCGCCGCCGGCCAGGCCATCCAGGACGCCAACCTCATGCTCGGCCTGCCGGAGACGGCCGGCCTGTCAGCGATCGGAGTCGCGCCGTGACCGTCACCGCGCCTGCCGGGTTCCGCGCCGCGGGCATCACCGCGGGCATCAAGGAGTCCGGGCTGCCCGACCTGGCCGTCGTGATCAACGACGGCCCTTCCGACGCGGCCGCCGGGGTGTTCACGTCCAACCGGGTCAGGGCCGCTCCGGTGCTGTGGACCGAGCAGGTCGTCAACGGCGGCCGGGTGCGCGCCGTCGTGCTGAACTCGGGCGGCGCGAACGCCTGCACCGGCCCCGACGGGTTCGCCGACACCCACCACACCGCCGAGCGGCTGGCCAAGGCGCTCTCGGTGTCCGCCGGGGAGGTCGCGGTCTGCTCGACCGGCCTGATCGGCGAGCGGCTGCCCATGGACAGGCTGCTTCCCGGCGTGGACGCCGGCGCCGAGGCCGCGACGGCGGACGGCGGCGCGGCGGCGGCCGACGCGATCAGGACCACCGACACGGTGCCGAAGACGTGCGCCGTCGCGGGCGCCGGGTACACGATCGGCGGGATGGGCAAGGGAGCGGCGATGCTCTCCCCGGCCCTGGCCACGATGCTGGTCGTGCTCACCACCGACGCGGACCTGCCAGCGGGCGCGCTCGACGAGGCGCTGCGCGCGGCCACCGCCGTGACCTTCGACCGTCTCGACACCGACGGCTGCATGTCGACCAATGACACGGTGCTGCTGCTGGCCAGCGGGGCATCCGGGGTCCGGCCCGATCCGGGCGAGTTCGCCGCGCTGCTGACCGAGGGCTGCGCCGGCCTGGCCCGCCAGATGCAGCTCGACGCGGAGGGAGCGGGCAAGGCGATCGACATCGAGGTCACCGGCGCCGCCAGCGAGCGCGACGCGGTGACGGTCGGCCGCGCGATCGCCCGGTGCGCCCTGCTCAAGTGCGCGATAGCCGGGGAGGACCCGAACTGGGGGCGGGTGCTCGCGGCGGTCGGGACGACGGACGCGGCCTTCGAGCCGGACCGGCTCGACGTCGCGATCAACGGCGTCTGGGTCTGCCGGAACGGCTACGCGGCCGAGGACCGGTCCGGCGTCGATCTGCGGCCGCGTGACGTCCGCATCCGCGTCGAGCTGGCCGCCGGGCCGCACACGGCCACGATCCGCACCACCGACCTGACCGAGGCCTACGTGCACGAGAACTCCGCGTACTCAACGTGAGCACGGTGATCGACGCGGCTGACGGCGCGCTCGCCAAGGCGGCGACGCTGATCGAGGCGCTGCCGTGGCTGGAGCGCTTCCACGGCCAGACCGTCGTGATCAAGTTCGGCGGGCATGCGATGGCCGACGAGGAGCTGTGCTCCGCGTTCGCGCAGGACGTCGTGTTCCTGAGATACGCGGGGCTGCGCCCGGTGGTGGTCCACGGCGGCGGCCCGCAGATCACCGAGCACCTCGGCAGGCTCGGCATCGAGCCCGCGTTCGTCGCCGGGCTCCGGGTCACCACGCCGGAGACGATGGACGTGGTCAGGATGGTCCTCACCGGGCAGGTCAACCGCCAGGTGGTCGGACTGATCAACCGGCACGGGCCGTTCGCCGTCGGGATGTCAGGGGAGGACGCGAACCTGCTCACCGCGACCCGGGCCCAGGCCACCGTGGACGGGACCCCGGTCGACCTCGGCCAGGTCGGCGACATTCACACGGTCGACCCCGGTGCGGTGCGGGCGCTGATCGCCGACGGCCGGATCCCGGTGATCTCGAGCGTGGCCCGGGGCTCGGCGGGCGAGATCTTCAACGTGAACGCCGACACAGCCGCGGCAGCGGTGGCGGTCGCGCTCGGCGCAGCCAAGCTCGTCCTGCTGACCGACGTGGCCGGCCTGTACGCGGACTGGCCGCCGAAGGGCAGGGTGGGCGGGGCGAACAACGCGGACGGCGCGGCGGCGCAGCGGCCCAGCGAGGTGATCAGCCAGCTGGACGCGGCCGAGCTCGCGGCGATGCTGCCCGGGCTGGGCGGCGGGATGATCCCGAAGATGCAGGCGTGCCTGACCGCTGTCCGCGGCGGCGTGCCGCAGGCACACGTGCTCGACGGGCGGCTGCCGCACGCCGTCCTGCTGGAGATATTCACCGACTCGGGCATCGGCACCATGGTGGTGCCGGGCCCGGCGATCCATCGCGCCCAGGAGGTTCGTTGACCGCAACAGAGGAACTGCAGGCCCGGTACGCCGCGGCGGTCATGATGACCTTCGGCATGCCGCCGGTGGCGCTCGCGCGCGGGGACGGCTGCGTGGTCTGGGACGTGGACGGGAACGCCTACCTGGACCTGGTCGCCGGCATCGCGGTCAGCGCGCTCGGGCACGCGCACCCGGCGCTCGTCGCGGCCGTGACCGAGCAGGCCGGCAAGCTCGCGCACATCTCGAACCTGTACCTGCACGAGCCGCAGGTCCTGCTCGCCGAGCGGCTGATCGGGCTGCTCGGCACCGAGGGCCGGGTGTTCTTCGCGAACTCCGGTGCCGAGGCCAACGAGGCGGCGATCAAGCTGGCCCGCCGCAGGCAGGGCCCCGGCCGGCCGGTGTTCGTCGCGGCCGAGAACTCGTTCCACGGCCGCACCATGGGCTCGCTCAGCCTTACCGGCAAGGGCTCGATCCGGGAACCGTTCGGGCCCTTCGGCCTCGAGGTCCGGTTCGTGCCGTATGGCGACTCCGCCGCGCTGCGCGACGCGGTGGGCGGTGACTGCGCGGCCGTGTTCCTCGAGCCGTGCCAGGGCGAGGCCGGCGTGGTCCCCGCTCCCGAGGGCTACCTGCGCGACGCGCGCGCGGCCTGCGACGACGCCGGGGCGCTGCTCGTGGTCGACGAGATCCAGAGCGGCATGGGGCGCACCGGCGCGTGGTACGCACACCAGCGCGAGGGCATCGTCCCCGACGTCGTCACGCTGGCCAAGGGCCTGGGCGGCGGCCTCCCGATCGGCGCGTGCGTCGGCATCGGCGACTGCGGCTCCGCGCTCGGCAAGGGCGATCACGGCAGCACGTTCGCTGGCAACCCGATCGCCTGCGCGGCCGCGCTCGCTGTGCTCGACACGATCGAGCGCGACGGCCTGCTGGCGAACGTCACCGCGGTCGGGGACCGGATCGC
>JASHQP010000684.1 GCA_030039095.1 Streptosporangiaceae bacterium | reverse complement strand
GGCCGCGGCACGGACGTCGCGAGCCGTCGCTCGCGCGCCAGCGTGGCCCGGGCGACCCGCCAGCCGCTGCCGGGCCGGCCGATCACGTTGCCCTCCGGAACCTGGGCTCCGTCCAGGAACACCTCATTGAACGAGGCGTGCCCGTTCATCTGCCGCAGCGGCCGCACCCGAACCCCCGGCTGGCGCATCGGCAGCGCGAACGCCGTGATGCCGTCGTGCTTGGGCACGCCGGGGTCGGTGCGCGCCAGCAGCAGCCCGAAATCGGCAGTCGCGGCTCCCGTCGACCAGACCTTCTGCCCGGTCACCAGCCATCCTCCGGCGCCGTCCGGCTCGGCCCGGGCGGCGAGGCCCGCGAGGTCCGATCCGGCGCCGGGCTCGCTGAAGAGCTGGCACCACGTGATCTGCCCGGTCACCGTGGCGCGCACCAGCCTGCGCTTCAGGTCCTCGCTGCCGTGCTCGATGATCACCGGAGCGGCGAGGACGACGCCCACGCCCTCCGGCGGCCCGGGGATGCGGGCCGCGGCCAGTGCGCCCGCTACCTGGGCGGCCACCGCCGCGGGAAGGTCCCGGCCACAGCAGTCGCGCGGCCAGTCCGGGCACGCCCAGCCCGAGTCTGCCAGCCGCTGGCGCCACGCGGCGAGGCTCAGTTCCGGGTCCCAGTTCGCGGCGATCCAGTCTTGCAGTTCGGCCAGCACCGCGGCCGGATCCGCCGGGCCGGCCGGGCCGGGCGCGTCGGGTGTCAGAGCACGACCGGCGGCCACAGGTCGTGCTGCGCCGCGATCGGGTCCCCGGACCACTCCTGCATCGCGTCCAGGTTGTCCTGCGCCGGGTGCTTGGACGCGGCCGGGCCGTCGGCGAACCCGCGCAGCAGGTTGGCCGACACCCGCTTGACAAAGTTGCCGCCGCGCCGGGTCACGCCGAACTCGGTGTAATTCCACGGCTCGAACGCCCCGACCCAGCGCATCGTGCCAGCGTTGAACACCCCGGCGCCGCTGGAGTGCGTGTAGTACGCCGAGTCCGAGTAACTGTTCACGTTACGGCAGGTCAGCGGCGAGTGGGACACAACCTGAATGGGCCGCTCGACCGGCCAGTCCGGGTTCACCCGGTCGTACTCGATCCCGACGATGCCCGGGAATCTGGTCCCCTTCTGCACGCTGGTCCCGGCGAACATCCAGGCGTCCGGAGTGGCCACGACGTAGTCCGCGTTGGTGGGGTTGGACTCGTACAGGGTGCCGGTCATCGACGATTCGGCGTCCGGGTCGGGCGGCTCGCGGTAGTCGTTGGTGACCAGCGCGTTGTCCTTGCCGTACATGGGATCTTCCATGTAGCTGGTCTTGTAGCACACGACCTGCCGCTGCGGCCCCAGCTTGCTGTCCTGCAGCCGGATGCGCCGGAAACAGCAGTTCGCGCCCAGGAATGCGACGTTCACGCCGGCGTTCCTGGCCGCGGTCACGTACCCGCGTTCCTCCGGCGTCCAGTACTCGTCGTGCCCGAGCGAGAAGAACGCGCTGGCGCCGTGCAGCAGGTCCGGCTCGGTGGCGACCTCCATGCTGGTGACGTACGCGAGCGGGATCCCGATGCGCTCGGCGAGCGCGATCAGCGGGCGCTCGTGCACCAGGAACAGGAACGCGCCGTTCTGGTCGAAGGGCCGGTCCAGGCTGACCACGAGCGACCGGTTGTCGTAGTCGGACAGGCCGCCGGGCCCGTTGTAGAGGTCGTAGCCGCCCCACGTGTTGTAGGCCTGCCAGGTGGACGTCGAGTTCTTCAGCACTACCTTGCCCGCGGTGCTGGCCGACCGCACGGTGACCGGAACCAGCCGCTGCCCGCCGCTTTCGGAGTCCATCCGCAGCAGGTAGGCGCCCTCCGGCCAGTCGTCGGTCGGAATGGTCAGCGATGGCCCCCAGCTGGTCTCCACGGTGTTGACCTCGGCGGCCACCGTCGGCGCGCTCTGCTGCAGCCCGCGCACGCTCTGTGACTGCCACACGAGCCGGGCCTGGTCACCCTTGTACCAGCCCATCCGGAACGCCTTGACCGTGAACTCTCGTGCCGTGGTCGACGCGTACAGCGTGATCGGCTCGCCGGGCAGCACGCTGTACTGCCCGGCGTATCCGATCATCTCGTCCGGCGCGCCGAGCGAACTCGGGTACCAGTTCGGGTCGCCGGGCAGCTCGTTCTCGCTGACCGTCTTGCGCCGCACCGCGGGCCGGGCGGCCTTCGGGCGCGCCGCGCCGTGCGAAGCGTCCGAGCCGCCTGACTCGCTGGCCTTCGCAACCGCTATGGCGGCGGCCGGTATCGCGGCCGCGGCAGCGGCTAAACCAAGGAACGCTCGCCGTGAGCGAGGTGTCATCCCTCAAGACTGGCCCAAAAACCCCGTAGCTCACCAGTTATTTTGGTAACAAAAGAGGGACTTGGGGGTAAAGCGTAAGGTCGACTTGTCAAATAATGGGGTAACCGCCCACCGGGTCCGCTCTGGCTGCTGTGGGCTGTAGCCAGAACCCGAAGGAGTCAGTGAATGCTGCACGGCACCGTCCCGAGCATCGTCGTCTGCTGCCCGGGCCGGCGCCGCTGCCTATGCGCCCGGTGAAGGCCCAGTGACCGCTGCCGGCGGAGGCACGCCCCAACCGCGCCTTGCCACGCGCGTCGGCGGGCTCAGGACACGCCGCGTGCGCATCCCGCTGTCCCAGCCCGCGAAGCCGGCGGACGCCGAGACCGGACCCGCGCCCTCCGTCGCCGCAAGCCGGCAGGCGCTGCAGGACCGGGTCGCGGCGCTGCTGCGCCGCCACTGGCTGATTATGGTGCTGGCGGCCGCCGGGCTGCTGCTCCGGTTCGCCAGCGAGCTGGCGTACCGTCCCGCGCTGATCTACGTCGATTCGCTCAAGTACCTGTACGGCGCGTCGCCGGGCGCTGACCCGCTCGGGTACAAGGCCGTTCTGCTCGCGCTCGGCAACCTCGAGACTGTCGCGCTGGTGCAGCACCTGCTCGGGATTGCCGTGGCCGTCCTCATCTACGCCGTGGTACTGCGGCGTGGCGCGTCCCGCTGGCTCGCGGCCCTGGCGGCCCTCCCGGTCCTGCTCGATGCCTACCAGGTGCAGATGGAGCAGACGATCATGCCGGACGTGTGGTTCGACGCGATGATCGTGGCCGGGCTCGCATTCCTGCTCTGGCGCCCGGCGCTGACCGTGCCGTTCGTGGCCGCGGGCGGCCTGGTCCTCGGTACGTCGGCCACGGTCAGGGATGTCGGCGAGCTCCTGATCGTGCCCGCCCTGATCTACGTGATCGCCGCCGCCGGGGGCTGGCGCCGCGTCGTCGAACTGGGCAGCGTCCTGTGCGGGGCGTTTCTGCTGCCGATCCTGTGTTACTGCAGCGTCTCGGCCATCACCACCGGGCACTTCTGGCTGGCGCACACACAGAGCACCGCCGGCCGGCTCGCCGCGGCGGCCGACTGCGCCACGCTGAAGCTGCCGGCCGACGTGCGGCCGCTGTGCCCGACCCCGAGCGAGCAGGCGAACGGCCCGGACTGGCTCGAGCACGCCAAGCTGTCGCCGCTGCATGCGGCGGCCATCCCGCCCGGGGCCAGCCGGAACGCGCTGATCAACGCGCTGGACTCGGCGGTCGAGCACCAGCAGCCAGGCAGGGTCGTGGTGGCGATCGCCCGCGACTCGGTGCGGCTGTTCGCCCTGACCCGCGATGGCATCCAGTCGGTCACCCCGATAGCGCGCTGGCAGTTTCAGGGCCATTACCCGGTCTACCCACCGTGGGTGAGCCTCGGCAGTAACCACGCGATCATCGTCGGCGTGCAGAAGCAGGCGTTCGGCGGCTTCAGCTTCCGCAGGCTCGGCCGGGCACAGGTCGACCGGCCGGTCGCCGCGTTCCTGCGCTCCTACCAGCTCGGCGGCGGCTACACGCCGGGCCCGCTGCTCGCCTTGTTCACGCTCGCGGGCGTGGTCGGCTCGGTGATGGCGCTGCCGCGCCGGGCGGGAAACCCCCGAACCCACCAGCTCGCCCTGGCCTGCCTGGTGTTCACCGTGACCGCCGTGACGATGCTGCTGGTGCCCGACGTCCTGGAGTTCTCCTGGCGCTATCAGCTTCCCGCGCTGGTCACGCTCCCGCCAGCGGGCGTGCTCGGATTCAGCGCCATCCTGAGCGCCCGCCGCGCGCGGAGCGAGTCCAAGGGCGAGCGCGTGATCGCAGCGTCCGACGTGGCATGGGTCCCGGGCGCGCCTGAAGAACCTGCAGGTTCGGCCTGAGCGTGGAGCACTTCCAAAGGGCCATCTCAGTGAGGGCGCAACCGCACCCGACAGCCTGAGGGCATGAGGAGTTTCGAATCACTGCTCCCTGCAGATTACTTATCTGCAGCGCAGTCACAGGCGTCACAAGCCCCGCCCTCGTCCAGCCCGGCAGCCGTCCAGGCAGAGATCGTCATCCCGGTTCGTAATGAGGAGCGTGATCTGGGGCCGGGTGTGCGGCGGCTGCACGCGTTTGTGCGTGAGGAGTTGCCGTTTTCGGCGCGGATCACGATCGCGGATAACGGGAGTGATGACGCAACGTGGCCCCTGGCGCTGGTTTTGGCGGCCGAGCTGGAGGGGGTGCGCGCGGTGCGGCTGGAGCGGCCGGGCCGCGGTGGCGCTTTGCGGTCGGTGTGGTCGGGCAGTGATGCGGCGGTTGTGGCGTATATGGATGTGGATTTGTCGACGGATCTGAATGCGCTGTTGCCGTTGCTGGCTCCGTTGTTGTCGGGGCATAGCGATGTGGCGATCGGGACGCGGCTGGGGCGGGGGGCGCGGGTGGTCCGGGGTCTGCGGCGGGAGGTGATTTCGCGGTGTTACAACGTGCTGCTGCACGCCACGCTGGGGGTGGGGTTTTCGGATGCGCAGTGCGGGTTCAAGGCGGTGCGGGCGGATGTAGCGCGGGTGCTGTTGCCGCTGACCGAGGATGCGGGCTGGTTTTTTGATACCGAGTTGCTGGTTTTGGCGGAGCGGGCGGGGCTGCGGATCGCTGAGGTGGCGGTGGACTGGGTCGATGACGCTGATTCGCGGGTGAAGGTGGTGGCGGCGGCGGTGGCGGACCTGCGGGGGATCGTGCGGCTGGGGACGGGGCTGGCGCGGGGCACGATCAGTGTGCCGGTGCTCGGCGACCCGTCGCCGCGCGGTCTGGCCGGGTGGGATGAGCGGTCCGTGCCGCGCGGTGGTCTCGCCGGCCAGCTGGCGCGGTTCGCGGTGGTCGGCGTGGCCAGCACGGCGGTCTACGTTGCGCTGTTCCTGCTGCTGCGCGGCGGGCTGGGCGGGCAGGTGGCGAACGCGGTCAGCCTGCTGGTGACCGCGGTGGCGAACACGGCGGTGAACCGGCGGGTCACGTTCGGGATCCGCGGCCGGGCCCGGGCGGGGCGGCATCAGGTGCGGGGTCTGATCGCGTTCGGGATCGGGCTCGCATTCACGTCGGGGGCGCTGGCGCTGCTGCACCACACCGGCCCGCGCCCGGCCCGCGCCACCGAGATCAGCGTGCTGGCCGCGGCCAGCCTGCTGGCCACCCTCGTCCGGTTCGGCCTCTACCGCAGCTGGGTGTTCCAGGGTTCCACCCGCGGTGGCCGGCGACGTGAAGACCCTTCCGAATCAGTCCAGGGCGCCCCCGGGTCCGGGCCAGCCCAGGCTATCTGATCTATCCACATAGGAGCCACAACGGTGACTGCCACATCGATCAAGCCTGACTCGGTGCCTTCCGCCGGGCCGGGCCGTTCCGGGCGCATGGCCCGCGTGCTGCGTGCCCGTCCGGACGATCCCGCGTGGGCGAGGCCGGCGCTGCTCGCCCTGCTCGTCGCCACGGCCCTGCTCTACCTGGCCGGCCTGAGCCGCAACGGCTGGGCCAACGAGTTCTACGCCGCCGCCGCGCAGGCGGGAACGGAGAGCTGGAAGGCGTTCCTGTTCGGCTCGCTGGACCGCTCCAACTTCATCACCGTGGACAAGCCTGCGGGATTCCTGTGGCCCATGGAACTTTGCGCGCGCATCTTCGGCGTGAACTACTGGAGCCTGCTGGTGCCGCAGGCCCTCGCCGGCATCGTCACGGTCGGCGTGCTCTACACCACCGTGCGCCGCTGGTTCGGGCCCGCGGCCGCGATCATCGCCGGGCTCGTCATGGCCCTGACGCCGGTCGCGACCCTCATCTTCCGCTTCAACGACCCCGACGCGTTCATCACTCTGACAGCGACCCTGGCCGCGTACCTGATCACCCGGGCGATCGAATCGGGCCGCACCCGGTGGGTGGCCCTGGCCGGAGTGCTGCTCGGCCTGGGCTTCCTCGGCAAGATGCTCGCGGGGTTCCTGGCCCTGCCCGGCCTGGCCCTGGCCTACCTCGTGTGCGGGCCCGCCAAGCTCGGCAAGCGGATCGGGCAGCTCCTGATCGGCGGCGCCGCGCTGCTGGTCACCGCGGGCTGGTGGGTGGCGATCGTCATGCTTACCCCAGCCGCCGACCGTCCGTTCGTGGGCAGCACCACCGATAACAACATCCTGAACCTGACGTTCGGCTACAACGGGCTCAGCAGGCTCACCGGCAACCGCGGCGGGGTGCCCGGCGGCGCGGGCAGGGCGGCGGGGCGCGGGCTCGGCGGGACGGCGGGCGATGCTGCTCG
>JASHQP010000683.1 GCA_030039095.1 Streptosporangiaceae bacterium | reverse complement strand
CAGCGGGCAGATCGCCCAGGGACGGCCGAGGAACAGGTCCGCCCTGGCCGCGGCCGGACCGGACCGCTCTCTTCCGGACAGCGGGTGCCCGCCGGCGAACGACGCCAGGTCGCAGCCGAGCTCACGAGCGCGGGCCAGCGGCAGCTCCTTGACGCTTGCGACATCGGTGTACCAGCGGGCGAGGCCGCGCGCCTGGGCGTCCGCCAGGGCCGGCGCGACCGCCTCGGGTGGCATCGCGAGCACCGCCAGGTCGGCCGGCCCTCCAGGAGGGCCCTCCTCGGGCATCTGCGTGCCTGCCCCGATGTCCGCGGCGAGCCGGGCCGCGGCGGGGTCGGCGTCCGCCAGCCAGACCGCGGCGCCACGGTCGCGGAGGGCCAGGGCCACCGAGGTCCCGATCAGGCCGGTGCCGATGACCACGACACTCCGCGGGGCCGGGGTGGAACCGGCGGCGCCGGCGGCTGCCCCGGTCACTGCGCGATGTCCAGCCGCAGCGCGGCGGCGCCGCGCAGGTAGACATGCTGGATCGCCGACCGCGGCACCTCGGTCTCCACGTGCATCATCAGCCGGACGACCCGGGGCATCGCGCCCGGGACCGCGATCTCGGTGCAGCAGAGCAGCGGGACGTCCTGAAACCCCAGCTTGCGCGCCGCGAGCGCGGGAAACTCGGCATTGAGGTCGGTGGTGGCGCTGAACACGACGCTGATCACGTCCGCCGGGGTGAGCTGGTTGCGCGTCATGACCTCGGTCACCAGCTCCGACGTCCCCCCGAGGATGGCCACGCTCTCGTTCGCGTCGACCTGGACCGCCCCCCGGATCGCCCTGACCGCCACCGCTCCCCTTCCCGCCCTCGCCACCGGCTTCCCATCCGCCCCAGCGCTGCCTGAGCTACCAGGTTATAGACCAACCGCCGCGTACAGGTCACCAATCTCCCGCGGGGTGAGCCGCCGGGTGGTCCCAGGACGAAGCGACCCGAGCGCTACCGGGCCCACGTGCGTGCGTACCAGCCGGCTGACCGGATGCCCGGTCTCCGCGAGCATCCGCCGAACGATGTGCTTGCGCCCCTCGTGCAGGGTGATTTCCACCAGGGCCCGGGTGCCGGCCCGCTCGAGGACCCGGAACCTGTCGGCGGTCGCCACCCCGTCGGACAGCTCCACCCCGGTGGTCAGCTGGCGCCCCAGATCCCTCGGCAGCGGGCCCGCCACGTCGGCGAGGTAGGTCTTGAGCACGCCGTAGCGGGGATGCGCGAGCCGGTGTGCCAGTTCCCCGTCGTTCATCAGCAGCATGAGGCCTTCGGTGTCGTAGTCCAGCCTGCCAACGTGGAACAGCCGCTCGGTGCGATCCGGCAGGTAATCGGCGATCGTGGGACGGCCCCGGGCATCGGACATCGTGGTCAGGACGCCGGCGGGCTTGTTCAGCGCGACGTAGACGAGGTCCTCGCGGGCTGGGATGCGCCGCCCGTCAACCCGGATGACCTGGCGCTGCGGGTCGACGCGCGCCCCGAACCTGCGGACGACCTCGCCGTCCACCTCGACCCGGCCCTCGCCGATCATCTCCTCGCAGTGCCTGCGGCTGCCGACCCCGGCCGCGGCGAGCACCTTCTGCAGCCGCACGCCACCCGGGACGTCGACCAGACGATCCCGCTCCGCGTCCGCCTCGTCGCGACCGCCCTGGTCGCGGTCCCGCCGCTCACGCCTGGTCTGGCTCATGACCCGGGGTCAGCCTCGTCGTCGATGTTGTCCGGCAGGAACGGGGCCAGCTCCGGCAGCGCATCCAGGCTCGGGAGCCCGAGCCGCTCCAGGAAGTACCCGGTGGTCGCGAACAAGATCGCGCCGGTCTCCGGGTCGGTGCCGGTCTCCTCGACCAGTCCGCGCAGCACCAGGGTCCGGATCACGCCGTCGCAGTTGACGCCGCGCACGGCCGATACCCGCGCGCGGCTCACCGGCTGGCGGTAGGCGACCACGGCCAGGGTCTCGAGCGCCGCCTGGGTCAGCCGGACCTCCTGGCCGTCGCTGACGAATCGCTCCACGACCGGGGCGCAGTCTTCGCGGGTGTAGAGGCGCCAGCCGCCCGCCACCTCGCGCAGGTCGAAGCCCCGCCCCTCCGCTGTGTAGGAGTCGGCCAGGTCGCCGAGGGCCCCGGCGACCTCTGCCCGCGGCCGCTCGAGCACCTGCGCGATGACGACCTCCGAGACCGGCTCGTCCGCCACGAGCATGATCGCCTCGAGGCTGGCGCGGAGCCCTGGCCCGCCCTCGCCGTCCTGCACAGGGGCCTGCTCCTGGCCGCCGACCGCGTCAGCAGGCACGCCGTGGCCGTCCGCCCGCAACGGCACACCGTCTTCGCCCTGGCCTGGACCGGATCCGCTGTGCATGAGCTATTCGTCGTCTTCCTCATTGATTGCGGCTTCTTCATCGGCGCGCTGGCCGTCGGGAGTCCAGCTCACGTACAGGTCGCCGAGCGGTGCCACCTGGTCGAAGCTGACCCGGCCGTTGCGGTACAGCTCGAGGATGGCGAGGAAGCGCGCGATGATGTCGTATGTACCGGCGCAGTCCCTGGTGAGCTGGCGGAACGTTGCGCGGCGTAGCTGGGCCAGCCGGTCGGACAGCAAGCCGACTTGCTCGCGCACGCTGGTGAGCGGCATGTGCAGGTGCTCGGTGGAGACCACCGGCGGCTGCCGGGGCGCCAGGGCGCGGGCAGCGATCATGGCGAACTCGACAGGGCCCAGGCCGAGCAGCACCTCCGGCAGCAGGTCGACGAAGCGCGGCTCCATCGGCACCCGGCGCGGGAACCTCCGCCCGGCGGCCGCCATCTTGCCCGCCAGCACCGCCGCGGCCTCCTTGTACGCGCGGTACTGCAGCAGCCGGGCGAACAGCAGGTCCCTGGCCTCCAGCAGGGCGAGATCCTCCTCGTCATCGACCTCGCCTGCGGGCAGCAGCCTGGCCGCCTTGAGGTCGAGCAGGGTCGCGGCGACGACGAGGAAGTAGCTGGCCTGGTCCAGGTCCCAGCCGTCGGCCCGGGCCCGGATGTAGCCGATGAACTCGTCGGTGACCCTGGAGAGCGCGATCTCGGTGATGTCCAGCTTGTGCTTCGATATCAGGCCGAGGAGCAGGTCGAACGGGCCCTCGAAGACGTCGAGGTGCACCTCGAAGGCACTGTCCGCACGGGCGTCGCCCGGTTCACTGGTCATCGTCGTCGTCATTGAGGTAGCAAAACTCCCCGCCCCGCCGTGTCTCGAGTACTAAAGCTATTGAATCTGCACCAGCTATTCCGGGACCTCGTCACAGAGCCTGCGGGCCACCAGGCTCCGGTCACCCTCGGCGTCGAGGTCGGCAAGCAGGACCGCGAGCGCCTCCCGGACGATCCGGCCCCGGTCGACGGTGACGCCGAGGGCACGCAGCGTGAGCCGGGCACGTTCCAGGTCGAGCAGCTCACTGCCGGACAGGTACACCGTGATCTTCTGAGGGTGGCACTCCCTCCCGCTGGCCTGGCGCTGGGCCTCGACGGCCGGGCCGCGGCCAGACGGACGGAGAAGCTCGGCAACCCCAGGCAGGCTTACCCGCCGTGTGCGTGAACCGCGAGGTCGGCCTGGCGCCACCGGTCCAGTACCTCCCTTGCCAGCTCCCGGTAGGACTGCGCTCCGTTGGACGTCGGGTCGAAGCGGGTGATCGGCTCACCGGCCACGGAAGAGTCGGGGAAACGCACGGTCCTGTTGATCACCGTGTGGTAGACCTTGTCGCCGAAGCCCTTCACGACCCCGGCCAGGACCTCCCTGGTGTGCAGGGTTCGGGAGTCGTACATCGTGGCCAGCAGCCCGTCGAGCACGAGCTTCGGGCTGATCCGGGTCTGCACCTTGTCGATGGTCTCCATCAGCAGGGCCACGCCGCGCAAGGCGAAGTACTCGCACTCCAGCGGCACGATGACCCCGTCCGAGCAGGCCAGGGCGTTCACCGTGAGCAGGCCGAGCGACGGCTGGCAGTCGATCAGGATGACGTCATAGTCCGCCAGGACCGTCTGCAGCACGCGGCCGAGCACGAATTCCCGGCCGACCTCGTGGACCAGCTGCACCTCGGCGCCGGACAGGTCGATGTTGCTCGGCAGCAGGTCCATGCCGTCGACGTTGGTCTTGAACAGCACATCGCGGGCGGTGATCCCGCGTTCCATGAGCAGGTTGTAGACCGTCGCGTCGAGCTCGTGCGGCTGGATGCCGAGGCCAACGGACAGTGCGCCCTGCGGATCGAAGTCGACGAGCAGCACCCGGCGTCCCTGCTCCGCGAGCGAGGCGCCGAGGTTGATCGTCGTTGTGGTCTTGCCGACCCCGCCCTTCTGGTTGCACACCGATACGACCCGCGCCGGGCCGTGCGTCAGCAGTGGCTCGGGGTCGGGGAATATCGGTACCGGCCGGCCGGTAGGGCCAAGCACGCCGGGCCTGACCTCCAATGTCTGGGATGCTGCCAAAGCCTTCTGCACCTCCCCGGTGGTCGCTCGGCGTGGCGCGATGCGCCCGTCGGCAACCCGGACTCAACGCGAGGCTAGAGCCTGGGCTTTGCGGCGGCAAGCCGACGCACCGTTCGCGTGGAAATGCTCAGCCGAGAGCCCGGGGGTGCGCGCTCGCGTAGACCTCCCTGAGCTTGTCGACGGTCACCAGAGTGTAGACCTGCGTGGTGGTCACCGAGGCATGTCCGAGCAACTCCTGCACGACCCTGACATCGGCGCCTCCGTCCAGCAGGTGGGTGGCGAACGAATGCCGCAGCGTGTGCGGTGACACGTCGGCGATTCCCGCCCGCCCCGCGGCGGCGCGCAGCGCAGCCCAGGCGCCCTGCCTGGTGAGCCGGCCACCGCGGGCGTTCAGGAACACCGCAGGGCTGGCCGATGCCCTCCGGGTGGCGACCGCCAGCGAAGGACGCGCCCGGACCAGGTAATGCTCCAGAGCCTGCAGGGCGTAGCTGCCGACCGGAACGATGCGCTGCTTGTTGCCCTTGCCTGACAGCCGGACCGTGGCCGGGAGCGGCGGCAGCGCCGACGGGCCGGGCAGGGCGGCCAGGTCGAGGTCGTCGACGTCGAGTGCCGTGGCTTCCGAGATCCGGGCCCCGGTCGCGTACAGCAGCTCGAGCAGCGCGCGGTCCCGGAGCGGCCGCGGGCCCTCGCCGGCACCGGCGGCCGCGAGCAGG
>JASHQP010000682.1 GCA_030039095.1 Streptosporangiaceae bacterium | reverse complement strand
AGTCAGCCGCGCTGCGGCGCGGCAAGGATGTTGCTCCTTACAAACTGGTGATAGCGCGCCGCTTCGCGGTGACCGGGACGTGACCCGTGCCTAGCCTCGGGGCATGCGCGTACTAGTGACCGGCGGCGCCGGCTTCATCGGGTCCCACCTTGTCGGGGCGCTCCTGGGCGCCGGTCACGAGGTACGGGTGCTGGATGCCCTGCTGCCGTTTGCCCACCCCGAAGGCGCCCCGCCGTTCCCCGGCGACCAGGGCTTCGAGTTCATCCGCGGTGACGTCCGTGACGCGCAGGCGGTGGACAGGGCGCTGCGCGGCGTCGGCGCGGTCTGCCACCTGGCGGCGATGGTCGGGCTCGGCACCGACTTCGACGACGCTCCGCTGTACGCGGGGTGCAACGACCTGGGGACCGCCGTCCTGCTGGCCGCGATGGCCCGCATGGGAGCGGGCAGGCTCGTGCTCGCCTCGTCGATGGTCGTCTACGGTGAGGGCGCCTACTCGTGTGCCGAGCACGGGCTGGCCGCGACACCGCCGCCACGGCGGGCCGCCGACCTCGACGCGGGCAGGTTCGAGCCCGCCTGCGAGCGCTGCGGCAAGCCACTGTCACCCCAGCCGGTGCCCGAGGACGCGCCGCTCGGGCCGCGCAACGTGTACGCCGCCACCAAGCTCGCGCAGGAGAACCTCGCCGCGTCGTGGGCCAGGACGACCGGGGGCCAGGCGGTGGCGCTGCGATATCACAACGTGTACGGCCCGGGAATGCCGCGCAACACACCCTACGCCGGGGTGGCGTCGTTCTTCCGCTCCGCCCTGGAGGCCGGGCGCGCCCCCCGGGTCTTCGAGGACGGGGCGCAACGGCGGGACTTCGTCCACGTCCGCGACGTCGCGGGCGCCACCGCCACCGCGCTCGACGCGGTGACCGGGGCTGGGGTTCCCGGCGGCCCGGGAACCCTGCGCGCCTACAACGTGGGCAGCGGCACCCCGCGCACCGTCGGCCAGCTGGCGTCGGCGCTGGCCGACGCGCACGGCGGCCCGTTCCCCGTCATCACCGGCGAGTACCGGCTCGGCGACGTCCGGCACATCACCGCGTCCAGCGAGCGCATCGGGCGGGAACTGCGCTGGCGCGCGGCCGTGCCGTTCAGCGAGGGGGTCGCGGAGTTCGCGGCGGCGCCGGCGGGACGGGTTCCGGCTGCGCACCGGTGACCGCTCAGTGCCGGGCGTCCGGCACCGGAAGTTCAGCGCAGGCGGGCAGCCTCATCTCGAAGCGGCACCCGTCCCCGGTGTTCAGGACGCGCACGCTGCCCCGGTGAGCTTCCACGATGCCGCGCACGATGGCGAGGCCGAGCCCGGCGCCGCTGTCGGGTGCAGGGCTGCGCGCGTCGGTGCCGCGCCAGGCCAGGTCGAACACGTGCGGCAGGTCGGCTTCGGGAATGCCGCCGCAGCCGTCGGCCACCGTGAGCAGGGCCGCCTCGCGGTCCGGCCGTGCCTCGACGTACACGCTGCCTTCCGGCGGGGTGTACCGGATGGCGTTGGTGACCAGGTTGGTGAGCGCCCGGGACAGCTCGCGCGGGTCGCCGCGGACGGTCAGCTGCCCGGCCGCCCGGCCGGCCAGCCGCACGCCGCGCCCCCTCGCCACCGCTTCCGCGCTGGCGAGCACGTCGCTGACCAGGTCGCTCAGCGTGATCTCGTCGTGGGACAGCTGCAACGTACCGGAATGGATGCGGGACACCTCGAACAGGTCATCGACCATGAATCCCAGGCGCTCGGCTTCGGCCCGTATCTGCTTGTGGTAGCGAGGCGGATCGGCGGCCAGGCCGTCCTCCAGCGCCTCGGCCATCGCGCGCAGCCCGGCCAGCGGGGTGCGCAGGTCATGTGACACCCAGGCCACCAGCTGCCGCCGGGACTGCTCGAGCGCCCGCTCCCGCGCCCGGGACCGCGCCAGCTTCGCGCTGGTGTCCGCCAGTTCCCCGGACAGGGCCGCGAACTCCGCGGCCAGCGGCTGCACCGGGGGCCGGAACTGGCCCGCGCCGTCGCCCAGCGACCGCGCGGCCTGCCGCAGCGCCGCGCTGCCGGACTCGACCTGCCGCCCGAGCAGCCAGCTGAAGGCGGACGCCACCAGGCCGGCGATGACGCACACGATCACGACAACGCCGAGATCGTGCCGGGACAGGAACATGGCCTCGGCGGTCCCGAGCGTGCCCGCCACGATCGCGAGCACCGGCACGATCCCGCTCGCCTGGATGGACAGGCGGAGCGAGGCCCGGCGCAGCAGCCGGATGCCGCCCATGCCGGCCAGGCCGACGGCGCTGGTGCAGCCCGCCGCGATCAGCACGATCTGAACCTGGGCGTTCATGCAGGATCCGCCTCCCAGCGGTAGCCGACTCCCCAGACCGTCTTGAGCTGAGCCGGCGCCGCGGGCTCCTGCTCAACCTTGTCCCGGAGCCGGCGAACGTACACGGTGATCGTTGACAGGTCGCCGAAGGACCATCCCCACACCTGCTCGAGCAGCTCGGCGCGGGTGAACGCCCGGCCCGGGTGGCGGACGAAGAAGGCGAGCAGGTCGAACTCCCGCACGGTCAGCTCCAGTTCCCGGCCGTCGCGGCGAGCGCGGCGGGCCGCCACGTCGACCTCCAGCGGTCCCGACCGCACCGGCAGCGGGAGTCCCGCCGCCGTGTCATTCACCTGCGCCCGGCGCAGGACAGCCTGAATCCGCAGTGTGAGCTCCCGGGGACTGAACGGCTTGGTCACGTAGTCATCGGCGCCGCTCTCGAGCCCCAGCACGCGGTCGCTCTCCTCGCCGAGCGCCGTCAGCATGATCACAGGCAGCGGTGCCTGCGTGTCCTGTTCCTCGCGCAGGCGCCGGCACACGTCCAGGCCGCTGGCGCCGGGCAGCATCAGGTCGAGCACGACCAGATCGGGCCGCCAGCTCGCGGCGATCTCCAGCGCGGCCTGCCCGTCCACCGCGTGCCACGGCTCCAGGCCGGCGTGGCGCAGGTAGTCCACGACGACCTCGGCCACCGTCAGGTCGTCTTCGACAACGAGAATGCGTTCGCCCACAACCCGAGTCTAGAAACGCCTGGCGGCTGCCAGAAGTGGCCATCACGGCATCGCTGGAGATATTTCCTCAGATTGTCATAAGGCGCGGCGCGGTATTTCGCGATATCACCGGCGGGCCCCGGAGCTTGAGTTCCTTGTGTTCCGCGGCTCGAGTTCCTTGTTTTGTAAGGCTTTAGCGCCGGTCCCTGCCCGGCGCCGGTAATAACGTCGCACCCATGATCGTTGACGTGATCTTTCCGTGCCTTGATGAGGCGGCGGCATTGCCGTGGATCCTTGACCGCATGCCCGCCGGCTTCCGCCCGATCGTCGTCGACAACGCCTCAACGGACGGCTCGGGCGAGATCGCGCGATCTCTCGGCGCTGTGGTCGTCCCCGAGCAGGTCCGGGGCTTCGGCGCCGCGGCTCACGCCGGCCTGCTGGCGGCCACGACCGACCTGGTGTGCTTCTGCGACTGCGACGGCAGCCTGGACCCGCGGCAGCTTCCGCGGCTGACCGCGCCGCTGCTGGATGGCCAGGCCGACCTGGTCCTCGGCCGCCGCACCGCGGTCCAGCGGGACGCCTGGCCGCTGCCGGCGCGGCTGGCCAACTGGGAACTCGCGCGGCGGGTGCGCCGCCGCACCGGACTTAGCCTCCATGACCTGGGCCCGATGCGGGCCGCGGGCCGGGAGGCGCTGCTCGGCCTGAACCTGACCGACCGCAGGTTCGGCTATCCGCTCGAGATGGTCATGAACGCGGCCGCCGCCGGCTGGCGGGTGTCGGAGGCCGAGGTGACCTATCTGCCCCGCGTCGGGAAGTCCAAGGTGACCGGGACCGTGGGCGGCTGCGTGCGCACCGTGAGGGACATGAGCCAGGTACTGGCCCGGTGACCCCGCATGCCACGACCCTGCTCGTCATCGCGAAGCAGCCGGTGCCGGGGCGGGTCAAGACGCGCCTGGTGCCGCCGTGCACGTACGAGCAGGCCGCAGGGCTGGCCGAGGCCGCGCTCGCCGACACGCTGCACACCGCGGCGATGCTCCCGGCCAGGCGGCGGATCCTGGTCCTCGACGGCAGGCCGGGGCCGTGGCTGCCCCCCGGCTTCGAGGTCGTGCCGCAGTGCGGCGGCCCGCTCGACGAGCGCCTCGCCGTGGCGTTCGCCGCCGCCAACGGCCCGGCGCTGCTGATCGGGATGGACACGCCGCAGGTCACACCCGGCCTGCTCGCGGTTGACTGGGAGGCGGACGCGTATTTCGGCCCGGCCGCCGACGGCGGGTTCTGGGCGCTCGGCCTGCGCGTGCCGGATCCCGCCCTGCTGCGCGGCGTCCCCA
>JASHQP010000681.1 GCA_030039095.1 Streptosporangiaceae bacterium | reverse complement strand
GTCGGGCACCGCGGTCAGCTCGGTGTAGATGGGGTGCCGGCCCGGCCCGTTGACCTCGATCTTCTCGAACATCGGGAACGTCACGCCGTAGGTCGCCGAGCAGAACTCGCCGATCTCACCGGCGGTGCCCGGCTCCTGGCCGCCGAACTGGTTGCACGGGAAGCCGACCACCGAGAACCCGCGGTCACGCAGCCGCTCGTGCAGCCGCTCCAGGCCCTCGTACTGGGGCGTCAGCCCGCACTTGGAGGCGACGTTGACCACGAGCAGCGTCTTGCCGGACAGATCGCCGAGCGAGCCGGGCTGGCCGGCCAGGGTGTTCACGGGAAAGTCGTACACGCTCACGTGAGTGGTTCCTTCGCTGTCAGGAGGCAGGTGCGCCATTCTCAACAGCACCATGCGCCCGTCTCTTCCACGACGTCGAAACAGCGGTAAGTTCTGTCACCCTCGCCCGATAGACTGCCCGGCACCATGAGCGGTGAACTCGAGGACCTCCGGCAGCAGCTGGCGGCGCTGACGACACGCGTCGACAGCACCGAGGCCTTCGGGCGATGATGGACCGGGATCTCGCCGGCATCAAGCAGCGCATGGACGCGCAAGATCATCTGCTCCAGGCGCTGCACATTACGCAGGCCAACCACACGCAGCGGCTCAGTCGCATCGAAGATCAGCTCACACGCGTCGAAGAGCGGCTCACACGCGTCGAGCACGGCCTCAGCGGCGTTGGCGAGATCCTCGGCAGGCTGGACGCCGATTTCCGCGGCAAGCTGGACACGATCGTCGCGATGCTGGACCGCCTCACCCCGCCAGCGGGCGGGCATACGTAACTAGCCGGAACGAACGTGAAGCGTCAGCTTGCGGCTGCGGTTTTCGCGCCCGGGTTCCAGACCGGCTCGCCGCGGTAGCCGCGTGCGACCATGGTCACGAACTGGTACACCGCGTCCTCGTCGGGCGAGAGCGGTCCGGGCTTGGCGTGCTCGGACGTGAGCCCGCGCTGCACGGACTCGCAGGCGTGCCAGTCCTGCTGGTTGGTGATGTCCCAGAAGTCGACAGCGTAGCCGGGGTCGAAGCCCGGCTTGTCCAGCGCCTCCGGGGCGAAGGCCCAGGTGCACTCGATCATAGTCCGGTCCACGGCGAGCGGCGTCAGCCGGTGGGTCATCACGTAGTCGGGATGCAGGCTCAGCAGTACGTTCGGGAAGATATTCACGTAGATCACTGTGCGCAGGCCCTTGGCGTCCAGGCCGCGCAGCGGCACCCCAAGGCTGGTGCCGTCCAGGGACATCGTGTCCATGCCGTCCCGCAGGTCCATCCAGCCGCCGACCCACGTGCCCTGCGCGGGATAGTTCTCGCCGCTCTTCGGCGGGCTGACCCGGCACAGCTCAGGATGGATCATCGGGCAGTGGTAGCACTCGTGGTAGTTCTCGGTGAGGATCTTCCAGTTCGCGGCGGCGTCGTATTCGTGCCGCCCCGCCGTGACGAGCCGCTCGGGCTCGTACGGCGCGACCAGCTCGTCGAGCTCCCGGAGCGCGTCGGCGAGCGGCGGCGCCTGGCCGGAGCCGTCCACGAAGATCAGTCCATGCCACTCGGCAACGGGCAGCTCGACCAGGCCCCAGGCGGACCGGTCGAAGCCGTCGCGGCCCTTGAACCCCTGAGCGAACCGCAGCCCGCCGGACAGCGAGTAGGTCCAGGAGTGGTACGGGCAGATCACCGAGTTGTTCTGGGCGCTCTGCCCGCAGGGCAGCAGTTCGTGGCCGCGATGGCGGCAGGTGTTGGCAAAGGCGTGCAGCGCGCCGTCTTCATCGCGGGTCAGCAGCACGCCTCCGGCTCCGACGGACTCGGCGCGCTGATCACCCGGCTGGGCCAGCTGCGCGCTGAACCCGACGCAGGCCCAGCCCGAGTCGAAGAAGTGCTTCTGCTCCCAGGCGAACACCGCCGGATCCACGTACGCGGCCGGTGGCAGCATCACGGATTCGCCGAAGGGCTGGAGCGATCGCGCGAGCGCGGTCTGGTCGATGGGGGCGGCAGGATGACGAACTTGACTGACCATACAGTCAAGGGTAGGCGTGGCCTTGGTCGCTGTCCAGCCGGCACCAGCTTCTTCCGCGACCGGCTCACCAGCCAGCGCAGGGAAACCCTGATCGCAGCGGTCAGCCGGAAGGGCGGGGGGCGAGCACGGCCTGGGTCTGGGTGGTCTGGCCGACGAGGCGGCCGGCGTCGTCGGTCAGCTCGGTCCGCACCGCGATGAACGACCGGCCCGTGTGCAGCGGCCTGGCGGCGGCGTGCAGCGTGCCCTCGCGCACCCCACGGAAGAAGTTCGTCGCGGAATCCACGGTGGCCGTTCCAGCCCCATCCGGCAGGTTGAGGAACGCGCACACAGCCCCGATGGTGTCGGCCAGCGACATGATCGCCCCGCCGTGCATCACCCCGGCGGTGGTGCAGCGTTCCGGCGACCAGCGCAGGCTGCCGCGGACCAGTTCCGGTGTGGCCTCGTCCACGGTTATGCCGAGGCCGGCCGCGTACGGGATCATCGCGAGCAGCTCGGCCGGGGACGGAATGGCGGGCTCGGGCATCTTGCAGCCTCCGCTTGGGCGGGTCAGCGCCGCGCGGTCGGTCGCGCGGCGGGGTGGGCAGCGTAGCGGATGGGCGCCGGGTGGGTGGGTGGGGCTGGAGAAACGGTCAGAGGTCGGCCGCCAGCTTCTCCAGCCGCTCGCGGCAGTCGGCGTCTGCGGGAGTGTAGACGATGAGCCGCGAGCCGGGGCGGGGGCCGAGCCAGTAGTGCGTCGTCTCCAGCCGGAGCAGCCCGACCTTCGCGTTCATGATCAGCTTCGTCTGGTTCTCGGGCCCGAGGACCTCGCGTTCCTCCCAGACCCTGACGAACTCGGGCGAGGCCTCGCTGAGGCGCGCGATCAGCGCGCGCCACGCGGGCTCACCCACGTGGTCGGCCATGGCCAGGCGGTACTGGGCGACGAGCCGGGGCGCGGTCTGCTCCCACTCCACCATGCCGCGCCGCCACTCGGGCCGGGTGAACGACAGCCAGAGCAGGTTGCGGTCGCCGAGCGGCAGCGCGTCCAGGTCGGCGAACAGGTGGCCGTAGACCTGGTTGTAGGCGAGCACGTCGAAGCGGGCGTTCTGCACCACGGCCGGGATCGGAGCCAGCCCGTCCAGCATCGTCTGCACCGCTGGCGAGATCGACTGGCACTCCTTGGCCAGCCGCTGCTCGGCGAACCCGGCGAGCGTCATCACGTGCGAGCGCTCGTGCGGGTCGAGCAGCAGGGTGCGGCACACGGCCTCGAGCACCTGGGGCGAGACGTTGATGTCCCGGCCCTGCTCCAGCCACGTGTACCAGGTCACGCCGACACCCGCCAGCTGGGCCAGCTCCTCGCGGCGCAGCCCGGGCGTCCGCCTGCGGCCCATCGGCGTCAGGCCCACCTGCTGCGGCGCGATCCGCTCCCGCCGGTCGCGCAGGAACGCCCCGAGTTCGCGGCGGCGCAGCTCCGCAGCCTCCCGGGTACCGACCGCCGCGACGACCGTGCCGCCGGGGCCGCACGGCTCGGCGGCGACCGCCGCCTCCGTGCCCGCCAGGGTTCCTCCGTTCACCATGCCTCCATCGTGCGTCCCGTTCAGGCCCTATTGCCAGGTGCCTGTCAGTACCAGGATAACCAGGCTCCTGGTACCCGGCTAAGTTCGGGCGCACGCTGGTGACATGACCTCAGGAGTTGACCAGAGCACCCGGCCGCCGACGATCACGCAGGCGCTCGCCGCCGAGAGCCAGCCCGCACCGCTGACCACGCTCGGGCTGATGACCGTGCTCATCGGCGTGTTCCTGCCGATGACGGACTTCTTCATCGTGAACGTGGCGCTGCCAACCATCGACCGCGACCTGCACGCACCGGCCGGGATGCTGCAGCTGGTCGTCGCCGGATACGCGATCGCGTACGCCCTGCTGCTCGTGGTCGGCGGCCGGCTGGGCGACGCGGCCGGCCGCAAGCGGCTGTTCCTCGCCGGGATGGCGGCGTTCACCGTGACGTCGCTGGCCTGCGGCGTCGCCCCGGGTATCGGCGCGCTGGTCGCGGCGCGGGCGCTGCAGGGCGCCGCCTCGGCCATGATGCTGCCCCAGGTGCTGTCCACGATCCAGGCCACCAGGTCGGGTCCGGCCCGGGCCCGGGCGCTCGGCAGCTACGGCGCCACCGGCGGCGTCGCCGTGGTGGCCGGCCAGCTGCTCGGCGGCCTGCTGGTGTCGGCCAACATCGCCGGGATGAGCTGGCGGCCGATCTTCCTGGTCAACGTCCCGGTCGGGATCGCCGGCCTGATCCTCGCCTCGCGCCTGGTGCCGGACACCCGCTCCGACGACCCGGCGCCGATCGACCGGCGGGGCACGCTGCTCCTCGGCTGGGCGACGCTGGCGCTGCTGATCCCGCTCACCGAGGGCCGCTCCCTCGGCTGGCCGCTGTGGACGATCGCGCTGCTGATCACCGCGCCGGTGGCTTCGGTCGCGTTCGTCAGGGCGGAGCGGGCGACGGAAGAGCGGGGCGGGGTGCCGCTGGTCCCGATCTCGCTACTGCGCGTGCCCAGCATGCGCCGCGGCCTGCTGCTCGCGGTTCCGTTCTTCACCGGGTTCGGCGGGTTCATGTTCGT
>JASHQP010000064.1 GCA_030039095.1 Streptosporangiaceae bacterium | reverse complement strand
GCGGACGCAGCCGTGGCTGCTGGCCCGTGCCGAGCGCGGCGGCGACCCGGCCGCTGGGCGGCTGCTCGACGAGTCGCTGGCGCTCCTGGCGTCAGCCTGCTCGGAACTGGCCGTCCTGCTCGCCCCGCTCCTGCCCAGCCTGGCCGGGCGAATCCGGGCGGCCCTGGACGACTCCGCCGGTCAGCTGCCAGCGGCCGAGCCGGTGTTCCCCCGCCTCGAGAGGGCCGCCGTTGGTGCCATCGTGTGAGCAGGGCCGGCGCGGGTCGGTCAGCGCGGCCGGGCCAGCCTGGGTCGGTCAGCGGCCGTCCGCCGGCAGGCGCGCGCCGAGCCGGCCAGCCTTGCGCCCGCCTTGGCTCCGGCCCTGCCCGACCGCTTGGCCAGCGCCACCTCGCGCCGCGCCGTCCTGGCCGCGTGACGGCCGCGCCAGGCCAGCGACGGCTGTCCAGCGGTGTCGCCTGCCGCTATCAGCAGGCCGCCGAACATCGAGACGTTCTTGAGGAAGTGGATGCGCTGCTGCGCCCGGGTCTGGTCGTCCTCGGCCTCCCAGAACCGGTGCCCGGCGAGGGTGGTGGGCACCAGGGTCGCCGCGATCGCCAGGGCCGACAGCCGCGGCAGCTTGCCAACGGCCAGCAGGGATGCGCCCAGGACCTGGACGGCGCCGCTGATCCGCACCGCCTGCTCGGTGCTATCGGGCACGGCGGGCACCCGGTCCGCGACTTGCCGGACCACCGGCTCGGCCTGCTCGGCCTTGCGTTCGGGATGCAGCAGCGTGTCAAAGCCCTGGATGGCGAAGATGGAAGCAAGCATCGGGCGTGCGATGGCTCTCAGGACAGGCATAGGCCACCCCTGCCCGGCAGCGCCGACTTGTAACACCCAGCTACCTGGCAGGCCAGCCCGGTGACGCCGCGGTCATGCAAGGTGCCCGGCGGCCACGCGTCTGGGCACGACCATGCGCCAGGCGTCGAGGACAAGCTCCCGCGCCTCGGCCGGCGAGATCGCGCCCAGGCGCACGCCGACCCAGTTGTAACGGAGATCTGACGGCCGCGGCATCAGGAACTTGGCGGGCTCCGCGGCCACGAGAGCGTCCCGTTCCTCCTTCGGGAACGCGAATTCCATGATCGTCTCGTCGCGGGAGAACGCCACGTAGACGATCCGGCCGACGCGGAACTTCACGCGGTCTCGCACCAGGACTTCGTAAGAGCGCGGCAGCCCGGAGGCGATTGCCCGAACGTCATCGACCGTCACCATGGCTGCTCAGCCGGCCGGGTCGCCGGGGCTGTCGGGCGGATAGAGCGGGGACTGGCCGCCCGGGGGGCGGATCTGGCCGAACCTCTGCTCGTACAGCGTCAGGTTCTGGTTGATGGTCCTGATGATGTCGAACACGGCTGTCGGCGGCACCCGGATCCTGGCCACCAGCCGGTGCGGCGCTTGGATGACGTCCTCGCCGCCGGAGGTCCTGGCCTGCCGCGGCGGCTCGCTGCTGACCAGGAAGTCGAACGTGAATTCGTGCCCGGTATGCCAGATCGCGAGCGCGTTCGCGTAGCTGCCCGCCTCGAGGGCGGGATCCGTGTCGGTCTCGAACGTCATCCTGGGCTTGCCCGGCGGTTCGCTCACCTCAGCACGGTACCGCCGAGCGGGCAGTTCCCGGCCCTGCCCCCGGCGGGCGGGACAACAGGTTTGTCACGTGGGGAAGGACGGGCAAAAGTGACCGCAGGAGACTGCTGAAGTTGTCTCCCGCTGTACGCACATCCTCAATCGAAGCGTGACCTTGCGCACGTACAGTGAATGCATATCGCTGATTGCGAGACCGCGTCCAGTAGTCCGACAATCCTGGCAATGCCTGGCGTTGCGGGAAAACGCGTACTGGTGGTCACGAGCCGCAGCGCTGCTCCTCGTGATGGGACGCGTACCCGGGCCGGCCTGCGGGCCGGTCAATGCAGACGCTGTTCTTGGACGCGGTGAAAGGGAGGCTTTGGTGCGGTCGGATGGATCCGGCGGCCCGCGATGAGCCTGGTCATCCTGCCGGGAGTGGCCGGAGCTCTGGTTGCGGTCGCCGCCGCGGCTGCCCTGTGGCGTGGGTCGCTTCGCCACGGGTCATCCGTCCGGAACGCCTACCGCTGGTTCGTGGTGGCGACGCTGCTGTGGGGCGCGGGCTTCGTCGCGCAGCAAGCCACGGCGGCCAGCGGTGATGGCACGTCGCTGACCTTCGCTGACCTGCTCTCGCTGCTGGCCCTCCCGGCGATCGGGATCGGCCTCGCCGGTCTGGCTGGCCAGCAGGCCGAAGCAGCCGGCGACGGGCCGGGGCCGCGGACAGCGGCCCGCGCGGTCGCGTGGCTGGCCGACGCCTGCCTGATGGCTGCGGCGCTGTTCGTCATCACCTGGCTGGCGGTCTTCGGTTCCGAGTACCACAAGCTGGGCGAGTCACCCGGGATTTTCACGACCCAGGCGGTCCACCCGATCGCCGACATCATCGCGCTCGGCGTGCTGCTGGCCATCGCGGTGCGAGCCGGGCGGGCGGGGATGATGCCGTACCTCGCCCTGTTCATGGTGGGCGTGGGCGAGTCGCTGGCGGTCGGCGCCAGGATCAGCGGGATGCGGCCAGGGCCGTGGTCCGTCGTCATCCAGCTCGTCGGGTTCTGCCTGCTGGGCGCGTCGGCGGTGGACGCTGTACCCGGCGATGCACCGCCGGGGCGGCGGGCAGGCTGGCCGCGGCCTGACGCCCTGCCCGGAGCGACGCTGCTGGCCGCGCTGATCGCGGCCGTTGCCGCGGTGATGACGATCGGCTGGGCGCTGGACGGCGAGTCGTTCGCCGAGCCGGCCGTGCTGGCGAGCGCGGGAGTCGCCGCGCTCGCGCTGGTTGTCAGGGTCACCGACCTGCTGCGGCGGGAGCGCACGGCGGCGGCGATGTCGCAGGAGTCGGAGCAGCGGTTCCGTGAGCTTGCCGGGCGCACCAGCGACGTCGTGCTCATCTGCGACCGCGACGCTCTCATCAGGTTCGCGAGCCCGGCCGTCGGCGAGTACGGCTATACGCCAGCGGAGATCGAGGGCAGGTCCCTGTCCGAGCTCATTCATCCGGAGGACCGCGCGGCCGGTGCCCGCATCGTCCGGGCCGCTGGCAGCGGGAGGCAGTCGGACAGGTTCCCGTGCCGGGTCCGGTCGGCCGACGGCACCTGGCGGCACGTGGAGTCGACCGTGTCCCGGTACCGCGAGATGGGTGCACCGGACCGGCTGCTGATCACCGCGCGCGACGTCAGCGACCAGATAGCGCTGCGCAGGCAGGTCACGTACCTGACCTACCACGACGGGCTCACCGGGCTGCCGAACCGGGCCTACGTGGAGGACCGGGCGAAGGACGCGATCGACCGAGCCGCGGCAGCCGATCCGGACCGCGGGCCCGCGCAGGCCGGAGCGATCTTCCTGGACCTGGACGGCTTCACCGGAGTCAACGACTCGGTCGGGCACGGCGCGGGCGACCTGCTGCTCGCCCAGGCCGCCCGCCGCCTGCGCGCCGCGGTCCCGCCCGAGGACACCGTGGCCCGGTGGGGGAGCGACGAGTTCGCCGTGCTCGTAGAGAGCGCGACGAGCGCGCCCGAGATCGTCGACATCGCCGAGAGCCTCGGCCGCGCCATCGCCGCCGAGCCGTTTCACGTCGCCGACCGTGAGGTCTCGCTGACCGCGAGCATCGGCGTCGCGCTTACCGGCAGCGGCGCCTCGGGGCACCTGCTGCGCAACGCCGACGTCGCCACGTCGCGGGCCAAGGAGTCTGGCGGCGGCCGGGTGGAGGTCTTCGCCGCGCACATGCACGCGGATGTGATGCGCAGGCTCGAGATGGCCAGCGAGCTGCGTGCCGCGATAACAGCGGGCAAGCTCGGCCTCGAGTACCAGCCCGTCGTGGAGTTCGCGACATCCAGGGTGGTGGGGGTCGAGGCGCTGGTGCGCTGGTCGCGCGGGGGGCATCCGGTGCCGCCCGCCGAGTTCCTCGGCGTGGCCGAGGACTCCGGGCTCATCGTTTCGCTCGGCGAGCAGGTGCTGCGCGAGGCGTGCGCCCAGGCGGCAGCCTGGCGGAGTTCCGGCTGGAGCATCGGCGTCTCGGTGAACTTCTCGCTGCGGCAGGTCACAGAAGCTGGATTCGCCGCCTCCGTGCTGTCGGTGCTGGACGAGACGGGGCTGCCGCCCGACGCGCTGACCCTGGAGGTTGCCGAGAGAGTACTGATCGAGGGCGGTGGTCCGGCTGCCGGCGGACTGGACGAGCTTCGCCGCCACGGCGTGCGGCTCGCCATCGACGACTTTGGCACCGGGTATGCCTCCCTGGTCTATCTGAGGCAGCTTGCGGTTGACATCATCAAGATCGACCCGTCCTTCGTCGCGGGCCTCGGTGCCGATGCGACCCTGGCCATGCTCACCCGCGCGATCATTCAGGTGGGACACGATCTGGGCATCGAGGTCGTTGCGGAGGGGATCGAGCGGCCCGAGCACCTCGAGTTGCTGCGCGAAATGGGCTGCGAGCTCGGTCAGGGGTACCTGATCGCCAAGCCGATGGATGCGCGCGGGATCCAGGCCCTTGTCGGCAGCGGCTGGCCGGGTGGTGACGCCGGCGCCGATTCGCTCGCCGGTGCCGACGGCGAGGTCGCGGCCGGCGGCCAGGCGGCTGCGACCGCCGGCGAGGCCGAGTTCGCGCCGGACCCCGGGCCGGCCTCGGAGCCGGCCCTGGACCCGGGCGAGGCACCCGCCCCGGCCACGCCAGCTGCGGCGCCGGCGCAATGAACGGATTACGTAAGGCCGCGACGGCCGCCGCATCGCCTACACTGTCACGCCTGACCGCTGCCCCCGCTGTGAAGGGCTAACGTGTCCACGCCAATCGTCCTCATCGCCGAAGAGCTTTCACCCGCCGGGATCGCCCTGCTGGAGCCCGGTTTCGAGATCCGCCACACCGACGGCGCCGACCGGGAGCAGCTGCTGCCAGCGCTCGCCGAGGCCAACGCTGTGATCATCCGCAGTGCGACCATCATCGACACCGAAGCCCTCGAGCACGCCCCGAAGCTCCGCGTCGTGGCCCGCGCCGGTGTTGGCCTGGACAACGTCGACGTCGAGGCGGCGACAAGGGCGGGTGTGATGGTCGTCAACGCGCCGACGTCGAACATCGTGAGCGCCGCCGAGCACGCCGTCGCGCTGCTGCTCGCGTCCGCGCGGAACGTGCCCCAGGCGGTGACCTCGCTGAAGAGCGGGCACTGGAAGCGGTCGGCCTTCACCGGCGTCGAGCTGCAGGACAAGGTGGCCGGCCTGCTCGGCCTGGGCAAGATCGGCGTCCTCGTCGCTCAGCGTCTGGCGGCCTTTGGCATGACGGTGATCGCGTACGACCCGTACGTGGCCGCGGCGCGCGCAGCCCAGCTCGGCGTCCGCCTGGTCGGCCTGGACGAACTGCTCGCCGAGTCCGACTTCATCAGCGTGCACCTGCCGAGGAACGCCGAAACGGCGGGGATCGTCGGCGACCGCCAGCTGCACATGGTCAAGCCCACCGTGCGGATCGTCAACGCGGCGCGCGGTGGCATCGTTGACGAGGCTGCGCTCGCCAGCGCGCTGGCCGACGGCCGCGTGGCCGGTGCGGCGCTCGACGTATACGCCACCGAGCCACCCGGGGACAGCCCGCTGCTGCGGATGCCCAACGTGGTTGCCACGCCGCACCTGGGAGCGAGCACCCACGAGGCGCAGGAAAAGGCGGGAACCGAGGTGGCCAGGTCGGTCCGGCTGGCGCTGGCCGGCGAGTTCGTGCCCGACGCGGTGAACGTCCAGGGCGGCACCGTCGACGAGCTGATCAGGCCGGGACTCCCGCTGGCCGAGAAGCTGGGCCGCATCTTCACCGCGGTGGCGGGCGGCATCGCGGCCAGGATCGAGGTGGAGGTCCGCGGCGAGGTTGCGGGCCTGGACGTCAGCGTTCTGCAGCTTGCCGCGCTCAAGGGAGTGTTCAGCGACATCGTCGAGGACGCCGTCACCTACGTCAACGCGCCGCTGCTGGCGGCCGGCCGCGGCGTCCAGGTCAGCCTGGTGACCGACAAGGAGAGCCCCGACTGGCGCAACGTGGTGACGCTGCGCGGCACCCTGCCCGACGGCCAGGTGGTATCGGTCGGCGGGACGCTCACCGGGCAGCGCCAGGTCGAGAAGCTCGTCGAGGTCAACGGGTACGACATGGAGATCTCGCCCGCGGCGCACATGGTGTTCTTCACCTATTCCGACCGCCCCGGCATCGTCGGCGTGGTCGGGAAGATCCTGGGTGACCGGGGAATCAACATCGCCGGGATGCAGGTCTGCCGTAATGCCAGAGGCGGGCAGGCCCTGATCGTGCTCACCGTCGACTCGGCGCTGCCGTCCCCGGTGCTCGACGAGATAACCTCCTCGATCGGCGCCGCGTTCGGCCGGGCCGTTGATCTGGACGGGCGCTGATCCGCCTGATGATGGGGCTATAGATCCGGCGAGGCGGCCAGTAAGGTACGCGCATGGCTGCAATGCGGGGGGTTCCGGGGGGCCGTCCCCCCGGGCCGGCACAGTCCATCCGGATCGCCGTGATCGGCGGTGATGGCATCGGTCCCGAGGTGGTCGCGGAAGCGGTCAAGGTGCTCCGGGCCGCGGCAACCGATGTCGCGATCGAGACCACCGGCTACGACCTGGGCTCGCAGCGCTGGCTCCGCACCGGGGAGATCCTCCCCGCTTCGGTGCTTGCCGAGATAGCCGGGCACGATGCGATCCTGCTCGGAGCCGTCGGCGACCCGAGCGTTCCCAGCGGGGTGCTGGAACGGGGACTGCTGCTGCGGCTGCGGTTCGAGTTCGACCAGTACGTCAACCTGCGGCCGGTCCGGCTCTATCCCGGCGTGGCCTCGCCGTTGTCGGGGCTGCGGTCGCAGTCGGTGGACATGCTGGTGGTCAGGGAGGGCACCGAGGGTCCCTACATCGAGGCCGGCGGCGTCATGCGCCGGGGCACCCCCGAGGAGGTGGCCACCCAGGAGAGCATCAACACAGCGTTCGGCATCGGCCGGGTGACCCGGTACGCGCTGGGGCGGGCGGCCGCGCGGCCTCGCAGGAAGCTGACCCTGGTGCACAAGTCGAACGTGCTCACTTACGCGGGGGACCTGTGGCGGCGCACCGTCGACGAGCTCGCGACCCAGTTCAGCGACGTGACCGCCGACTACTGCCACATGGACGCCGCCTCGATCTATTTCGTCACCCAGCCGGAGCGGTTCGACGTCATCGTCACCGACAACATGTTCGGCGACATCCTGACCGCGCTCGGCGCCGCGGTAGCTGGCGGCATCGGCCTGGCCGCGAGCGCGAACATCAACCCGGAGCGGGCCGCGCCGAGCATGTTCGAGCCCGTGCACGGCAGCGCGCCGGACATCGCCGGCGAGCAGAAGGCCGACCCGACGGCCGCGATCCTGTCGGCGGCGATGCTCTGCGAGCACATCGGGCTCACCGCCGAGGCGGCGCGGATCGAGCAGGCCGTAGCCGAGGACCTGGTTGACCGCCAGGGTGAGTGGGCTGCAAGGACCACCCTGGAGATCGGCGACGACATTGCCGAGCGCGTAACAGGCTGAGCGGCACCGCCCAATCCGGGGCGTCCCGGCCGCTGCGGCCCGCACAGTCGCGCCCGGAGGGCGGGAGGGGAGTCCTCGCTGTACGGGGCGGGAATCCCGTAGGCACTGTGAACGAAGTTACGGAGAGTGCACTAAGCTGCGAAACTAGTAGGACGTCATAGCTTCGCCTGGCAACGCGGCCGATGTGGAGAGAACCCTTGATGACTGCCAGCACACACAGCGAGATCGACTTTGCTCTTCGTCCCTCCAGCAACCCCGTACCGGCTGGAGAGCGGGAGCGGCTGCTGGCAGATCCGGGGTTCGGCCAGATCTTCACCGACAACATGGTGACGATCCGCTGGTCGCAGGACGGCGGCTGGCACGACGGGCAGCTCGAGGCCTACGGCCCGATCACCCTCGACCCCGCCACCGCGGTGTTCCACTACGCGCAGGAGATCTTCGAAGGGCTGAAGGCGTACCGGCAGGAGGGCGGACCGATCGTGGCGTTCCGACCCCAGGCCAACGCCGCACGGTTCAACCGCTCGGCCCACCGGATGGCCATGCCGGAGCTACCGGAAGCGGCGTTCGTCCGCGCGATCGACCTGCTGGTGACCCAGGACCGGGACTGGGTCCCGACCCAGGAGGGGCACAGCCTCTACCTGCGCCCGTTCATGATCGCCACCAACCGCGGGCTCGGCGTCAACAAGCCCTCGCCCCGGTACCTGTTCACGCTGATCGCCTCGCCGGCCGCGTCCTACTTCTCCGGCACGCTGCGGCCGGTCTCGGTGTGGCTGGCCGAGGAGTACACCCGGGCGGCGCCGGGCGGCATCGGCGAGGCCAAGACCGGCGGGAACTACGCGGCCGCGTTCGCCGGCCAGTTGCAGGCTCTGGACAACGACTGCGACCAGGTCGTCTGGCTGGACGCCATCGAGCACCGCTGGGTCGAGGAAATGGGCGGGATGAACCTGTTCTTCGTCTACGGCTCGGGCGCCGATGCGCGGATCATGACCCCCGCCCTAACCGGGACGCTGCTCCCGGGCATCACCCGGGATGCGCTGCTCACGCTCGCGCCGGATCTGGGGATCCCGGCATCGGAGGGCAAGATCTCGGTGGAGGAATGGCGTGCTGGGTGCGCGTCCGGCGAGATCACAGAGGTGTTCGCGTGCGGCACCGCGGCCGTCGTTACCCCGGTCGGCACGATCAAGGGCAAGGACGGCGCCTGGACGGTCGGTGACGGCACCCCCGGTCCGGTCACGCTGCGGCTGCGCGAGCAACTGGTCGGCATCCAGTACGGCCATCTCGCCGACCCGCACGGGTGGATTCACAAGATCATCTAGGGGGCGCTCCGCCGGGGCACCCGTGCCTCCGGCTGGCCGGCGCGGTCACTGGCTGGCGTTCGTCGGCCCGGCGCCGTGAGTCCGCGGCTGGGCGCCGTTACGGTTACGCCTCCGGCATGGGCGCCCCGGCTCCGCTGGCAGTCTGCGGGGGTGGGCGCCGTTACGGTTACGCCTCCGGCATGGGCGCCCCGGCTCCGCTCGGGATCTTGCCGTCGGACGGGATCAGGGCGGGGTGGGCGGGGAGGGTTTGGGGGTATTTGAGGCCTGCGCCGGTGTTGACGACGACGACTTCGTCGTCGTGGGCTAGCCAGCCCGTGGCGCGCAGGCTCTGGGCGGCGGTGAAGCAGGCGGCGCCTTCGGGGCAGACCCAGGTTCCTTCGGCCCGGGCCGCCTGGCGCTGGCTGGCGATCAGCTGCTCGTCGGTCACGGCCACCGCGGTCCCGCCGGTGGCCCTGATCGCCTCGAGCACCAGGAAGCCGCCGAGCGGGTCGGGGACGGTGAGGCCGAAGGCCTCGGTCCTGGCGTCAGCCCACGGCTCGGTCGTGTCGGCCTGCTGCTCGAGCGCGCGCACGATCGGAGCGCAGCCCGCCGCCTGCACCGCGACCATGCGCGGCAGGGCCTCGCCGATCCAGCCCAGCTCCCGCAGCTCACGCAGCCCCTTGGCGATCCCGACCAGGCCCACGCCGCCGCCGGTCGGGAAGATGATCACATCGGGCACCCGCCAGCCCAGCTGCTCGGCGATTTCGAGCCCGATCGTCTTCTTGCCCTCCAGCCGGTAGGGCTCCCGCAGCGTGGACGCGTCCAGGTACCCGGGCCGGCCCGCAACGGCGGCCCTGACGAGGCGTCCCGCGTCGCTGATGAGCCCGTCGGTCAGGTACGTCTCGGCACCGGCCGCCACGCACTCGGCCCGGGTGATCTCCGGCGCGTCGGCTGGCATCACCACCAGGCAGGGCAGCCCGGCCCTGGCCGCGTACGCCGCCCAGGCCGACCCGGCGTTGCCGTTCGTCGGGAGGGCCACCCCCGCGGCCCCGAGCCCGGCCGCTCGCGACACACCGACCGCCGCCCCGCGGGCCTTGAACGAGCCGGTGGGCAGCGGGCTCTCGTCCTTCATCAGCAGCCGGGGGACACCGAGCTCGGCGCCCAGGCGCTCCATCGGCAGCAGCGGGGTCATGCCCTCGCCAAAGCTCACCACCGATCCAGCCGAGCCGACCGGCAGCAGCTCGTGGTAGCGCCACAGGCTCGGCGGCCGCGTGGCGATCTGGCCCGGGTCCGTCCACGCGGCGGCCGCCGCCAGGTCGTAGCGGGCCAGCAGCGGCGCTCCGCAGTCGCAGGTTCCCTGGACCCGGCCGGCGTCGTAAGGGCCCGCCGGGCAGCGGGAACACTCCAGGACGGTCAGCGCCGAGTAGGCGGGCGCGGAGGCGGACAGGTTGCCGGGGACGGGGGGATCGCTGCGGTGAGAGATTTCTGATGCCACGTGGTCAATCCTGTATCGTCCCGGACATCGGACCCTCCATCGCCCCCACCGCTGCCGTCAGCGGCAGCATGCCGGGCCTGCTGCGACGGGCCCGCGCGGCGCTTCTGGTGTACTTCGGGATCTTCGGCCTGATCGACGGCGTGTGGCTGGCCAGAATCCCCGCGGTGAAGCAGCATCTGCGCCTCAGCGACGCGCTGCTCGGGATCGCCCTGCTCGCCGCGCCGGCTGGCCTCGTGGTCGTCGCCGCGTTCGCGGACCGGCTCATCGACAGGCTCGGCAGCGCCCGGCCGACGGCGGCGGGCGCGGTGGCGGTCACGCTGCTGCCCATCGCCCTCGGGCTGGCGAGCAGCATGACCGTGCTGATGGCCGTCCTGCTCGTGTACGGCATGGCGGGCGGCATGACAGATGTCGCGATCAACGCTCAGGCGGTTCGGGTCGAGCGCGGCTACCGGCGCCCGATCATCAACTCTTTCCACGCGTGTTTCAGTTTCGGCGGGCTGCTCGGTGCCCTGCTCGGCGGGCTGTTCGCCTGGGCGGATATCGGCCCGGCGGCCACGTTCGCGGCGATCGGCGTGCCGCTGGCCGTGGTCGCCGTGCTGGCCCGGCGCAGGCTGCTGCACGGTCCCGAGGCCAGCGACGCGGTCGCGCCTCGCGTACCCACCGCGGAAGGGCCGGGCCATGCCGCCGCGGACCGGTATCCGGCTGCCCAGGAGCCGCCGGGCCAGGGCGGGGATGCGGCG
>JASHQP010000680.1 GCA_030039095.1 Streptosporangiaceae bacterium | reverse complement strand
CCGGGAGCCCGGCCCGGGCCCTGGCAGCGCTGGCCGGGAAGCCGGCCCGGGCCGGCGCGGACCGGCCGCCCTCGGCCGCAGCCGCACGCACCCGCATCTCGCCGCTGTCCCCAGTGTTCATGATCTCGCCGCCCTCCTCCGCGTGCAGGAGGTAGGCGGTGTCGGCGCCAACGGCCTCACGTGCCGACTCGACGGTGCTGACGAGCAGATCGTCGAACCCGGCCGGACCGGCGCCTTCTCCGGTGCGGGGAGCCGGGACGCCCGGCTCTGGTGCGTTCTCCGGCACTGCCGGGTCCGCAGCGGCCGCGTCCGCCTGCCCGGGCACGGTAACCGGCGCCGGGACCAGCGCGGCCGGCCGGCCCAGCCCGGCGAAGTCCAGCCGGAACCACACGGCCTTGGCCGCCCTCGCGTACGTCACGCCCCAGGCCGAGGCGAGTTCGGACGGCAACTGGAGCCCGCGGCCGTTGGTTCGCTCAGCCGCCTCCGCCGCGGAGTGCGGGCAGTCCGGGCGGATCTGGGCCGGGCGCCGGTCCAGCACCGCGATCTCGACAGCCCCGCTCGAGAGATCTCCCAGCAGCCTGCAGGTGACCTGCACGGGCGTGCCCGCGTGCAGCACCGCGTTGGTGACGAGCTCGCTGGTCAGCAGCACCGCGTCGTCCACGAGTGTGTCCGGCTCGGCCCGGTCACCGGCACCGCTGCGCTCCCCGGCCAGCTCCCAGGAGCACAGCGTGTCACGCACGAAACGGCGCGCTGCCGCGGCGGCCGCGGGCACAGGCTGGTAGGCAGCGGTCGCCACGAGATCGTCTCGTGCCTCTAAGTAAACCATCGACTACCCATCGTGACAGAATCGTGAGCTCGTTACCGCGAGAAGCGGCAGGCCGATTCAGCCCGCTGCAGGAGACCAGCCGGTCCCCGGGACATACTCCCGGACAATCCGGGCCGGAACGCCGGCGACCACGCAGCGGTCGGGCACTGTGCCGCGCACAACCGACCCCGCCGCGACGACCACGTTCTGGCCGATGCTCGCGCCGGGCAGGATGACCGCGCCGGCACCGAGCCAGGTGCCGGCGCCGATCGATACCGCGGTGTTCACCGGCCACTGCCGGCCGATCGGCATGTCGGGGTCGGCGTAGCTGTGGTTCTGATCGGTGATGTAGACGTACGGGCCGGTGAACACGTCGTCACCGATCACGATCGAGTGATGGGCCACGATGTGGCTGCCGCGCCCGATCACGCAGCGGTCGCCCACCCGGAGCACCGGCTTGTCGCCAAGGTCGTGGCCGGGCATCATTCCGGCGCAGAGCGTCACCTGCTCGGCGATCATGGTCTCGTCGCCGACCTCGATCCAGCGCTCGCCGAAGACCGCGCCGGTCGGGAACGCCATCAGCGAGCCCGGGCCGAAACTGGCGAACCGCTGGCCGGCCGGCGACTCGGCGGTGATCGTCCCCGCCTGCCGCATGGCGCGCCAGGCGACGTGCACCGAGGCAAAAAGCGCCCGCCGGCGCCATCGGCCGGCCGTGCGCCTCCAGGACATGGCCGATAACGCTACCCGTTGCGGGCATGCCGCCGGAATCCGCGGCCGGCATTGGTGTGAACGGACCGTTGCTGCTGTTAGAGCGACAGCAAACTTCCGATGATCAAGCTCGGCCGGGGGCTGTGCGGCCGGGGGCTGTGCGGACGGGGGCTGTGCGGACGGGGGCTGTGCGGCCGGGGGCTGTGCGGCCGGCGGCGGCTAGCTGGCCGCAGGCGCCGTCGATCTCCGTTCCGCGGGTGTCACGGATGGTGACCGGGATGCCGCGTCGCGCCAGCCGACCCTCGAACTCCTGCATCACGCCGGGCTCCGACGCCGTCCACTTCGACCCCGGCGTCGGGTTGAGCGGGATCAGATTCACGTGAGCCAGATGGCCGGACAGCAGGCCGGCGAGTGCATCGGCCCGCCACGCCTGGTCGTTGACGTCGCGGATCAGCGCGTACTCGATCGACACCCGGCGGCCGGTCGCGTCGGCGTACGCCCACGCAGCGTCCAGCACCTCAGCGACCTTCCAGCGCTGGTTGACCGGCACGAGCTCGTCGCGCAGCCCGTCGTCGGGCGCGTGCAGGGACACCGCGAGGCGCACCGGCAGGCCCTCGCCGGACAGCCTGACGATCGCCGGGACCAGCCCGACGGTCGATATGGTCACCGCGCGCCGGGAGATGCCGAGCCCGTCGGGAACCGGGTCGGTGATCCGCCGCACCGCCTCGAGCACCCGCGGGTAGTTGGCCAGCGGCTCACCCATCCCCATGAACACGACGTTGGAGACCCGGCCCGGGCCGCCGGGGATCTCGTCCCGGGCCAGCGCCCGGGCCCCGGCTACCACCTGGGTCACGATCTCCGCGGCCGACAGGTTGCGCGTCAGCCCGGCCTGGCCGGTCGCGCAGAACGGGCACGCCATCCCGCAGCCCGCCTGCGACGAAACGCACATCGTGACCCGTCCCGGGTAGCGCATCAGCACCGACTCGACGTACGACCCGTCCAGCGCCCGCCACAGCGTCTTGCGCGTCTGGCCCTGGTCGCAGTCGTACTCCCGCTCGGCGCTGAGCAACCGCGGCAGCAGCGCCTCCGCCAGCGGGCCGCGGGCGGCCGCGGGGACATCGGTCATGTCGCCGGGGTCATCGGTGAGCCTGCCGAAATAGTGCCGCGCCAGCTGATCCGCGCGGAAGCCGCGCTGGCCGAGCCGCTCGGCTGCGGCACGGCGCTCCCCCGGGCTCAGGTCAGCAAGATGCTGCGGCGGGCGCGCAGCACCGCGCGGCCGCCGACCGACCACTATGGGCTGCGGAACCGGCACGCGGCTCTCCGTTCCTGGCGGTAATGGTGATAGGCAGGCGACTCGGCGCAAACCAGCACGGTGACCTGCCGTAAGTCGGTAGATTCCGTACCATGCCTACGCTGCGCCGAGGGGCGGGTCAAACCAGGATATCCGCCAGCCCGGAGCAGCCCAGGATCCTGCTCGAGAGCGAGAGCCCGTACGCCAGCCGCCGGGTCGTCGTCGAGTGCGACGGCGCTGCCACGGCCGCCTACCTGCACTCCCCGGCCGGGCCGATCGCGGCCACCTGGATTGCCAACCATGTGCCCGCGCAGGAGACCACGGACCAGGACCGGCTGGATGCCGGGCACGCGCCGCTGATGCCAGCGGCACACACCAAGCACCCGGACGGCAGGCCGGTACCCGAACCTGACGCGTTGCGGGCCCTGTGGCTCGAGGAGGGCGACGGCGTCGTGATCCTCGAGTACGGCGGCCCGCTCGCGGCGCTGCCCGGCTGGTGCGACATGGCCAGAGGGCTGCCCGGATACTGCCGCGACGTGATCGGCCAGACCCCGTTCGGCTGGTCGCTCGACGACGCGATGGAGGGCCTCGGCCCGCGCATCGTCCAGGCCGAGGACTTCTGGCGGTGGCGGGCGGACCAGGGCGCCTGGGCCGGCTTCCAGCAGGCGGTGCTCGGGCATCTGCTGGGAAAGCTCGGCCCCGGCGGGCGGTACTGGGACGTGGGCGGCGGCAAGCAGCCGCTGGTCGGGGTGTCCGAGCGGCCCCCGGCCGGGCATCGGCCGTATACGGTGCTGTCGACGGTCGGGATGAGCTGCCAGCGGATGCCGGTCATCGAGCAGATGGGTGATCTCGGGAAGGGCGGTGCGCGGATCGAGCTGGCGATCGCGACCACGCTGCCGAGCACCGATGCAGCGCGGATCTTTCTGTGGCTCGGCCAGTACCCGTGGCGCGAGGCGACGTGGCTGGGTGACGGGCATTGCGTGCCGTGGTACCACGAGCCGTCGACGTTCCCGCTCGGCCGGGGCAACGAGGCCGTGCTCTTCCTCGACGAGCCGGCCAGCCTGCTCGGGCCCGACGTGCCCGACCTGTCCGGCTTCTCGCTGCACGGCGAGCCGGTCCGGTGGCTGTGGATGATCCCGATCAGCGACACCGAGCGC
>JASHQP010000679.1 GCA_030039095.1 Streptosporangiaceae bacterium | reverse complement strand
ACGCTCACCGAACCGTTTCATCGCGGCACCGAACGCGTACGCACCGACCATGCAGGTGTCGGCCTCGGCCTGGCGATCGTCAAGAGCATCGCCCAGGCGCATGACGGAACACTCACCATCGCCCCGCGAACCGGAGGCGGGCTCCACGTCACGGTGCAGCTGCCGGTACGGTCAGCCCCGCCACGGGGAGATCACATCGACGCCCGTGTGCCGGAAGTGCCCGACGTTGCGGGTCACAACCTGCAAGCCGTGCACCTTCGCCGTCGCCGCGATCAGGGCGTCGATGCCGCCGACCGGTCTGCCGATGTTCTCGGCCTGGGCGAGCAGCCGTCCCCACTGGTCGGCGACGGCGGCGTCGAACGCCAGCATCCGTTCGCCGAACCGCTCGGGGAGCTCGCTGGTTAGCCACTGGTCCAGCCGGTCACGCCGCCTGCCGACCGCGAGACGCTCCACCCCCTTACGCAGCTCGCCCAGCGTGATCACGCTCAGGTAGGTGCGGTCCTCGTCGACTTCGTCGAGCCACGCCGCGATCCCGGGATCGGGCCGCGGCTTGACCCACTCCGAGATGGCGTTGGTGTCGAGCAGGAAGTTCACAGCGCGACGTCGCGCGCCGGGGCATCCACGCGCCCGGCATCGAGGCCGGAGTCACGCAGCGGGGAGGCTGCGAGGAATCCGGCTAGGCTGCCGGTCCGGGAGCTCTTCCGGTGCCACTCCTCGGCCGACACGACGATGACGACTTCCCGGCCTCGCCTGGTAATGGCCTGCGGGCCGTCATTGATCGCCCGGTCGACCAGCTGGCTCAGCTGCGCCTTCGCATCCGCCACGCTCCATGTACGGTCATGAGCCACGTCCGGCACCGCGACCACCTCCCATGATGACCATGATGGTCATTCTAGTCATCTGAGTTCGCGCTCGGTGCATGTTCCCGCCTGCGGGCCGGACAGCCAGGTCAGGCTTATTGCTCTTTCTGCGGTTCGATCCCATTCCCGGGACGTAACCTCTTGGTGTCGCCGCCTCCTGCTCAGCGGTCACATTCCAGGGAACGCACAGAGATCGGGAATGCGGGTGCGGACGAGCGTGGGGGAAAGCGGGTGACCGACCTAGATCGTGCCACCGCGACGGACGCCAGCAGCCCGCCGCGGGACGCATCGGGCATCGCGCGCGGTGCGGCGGTGATCGCGGCACTCACGGTGCTGTCACGGGTGCTGGGGCTGGTCCGCACCCTGGTGTTCTCGCAGACCGTCGGCGCGACGTGCCTGGGAACGGCGTACGTCACCGCGAACCAGATTCCCAACCTGGTTTATGAGCTGGTGCTCGGGGGCGCGCTGGCCAGCGCGATGGTGCCGGTGCTGGCCCGGTCGGCTGAGCAGTCGGCCACAGATCCGGCGGAGAAAGCCAAGGTCCGGCAGATCACCTCGGCGTTGCTGACCTGGTCGGTCCTCATTCTGGTGCCGCTGACCCTGCTGGTCGTGGTGGCCGCCGGGCCGATCGCGACGGTGCTGAACCCGGCCAACCCGAGCGCGCACTGTGACCATGCCGCTGTGGTCGCGACCACGGCGAGCATGCTGCGGGTGTTCGCGCCGCAGGTGGTGCTGTACGGGCTGTCGGTGGTGCTGTTCGGCCTGCTCCAGGCCTACCGCCGGTTCGGCGGGTACGCCCTGTCGCCGGTGATCGCCAGCCTGGTGCTGATCGCCTCGTATCTGGCGTTCGCGCCACTGGGCCGGGGACTGCCACTGGCCCGGCTGCCGGTGACGGCGCAACTGGTGCTGTCGGTGGGGACGACGATGTCCATCGCCGCGCTGGTGCTGGTGGCGTCGGTGCCGACCTGGCGACTGCACCTGCGGCTGCGGCCCGCGCTGCGGTTCCCGCCCGGCGTCGCGCGCCGGGCCGGCGGCCTCGCGGTGGTCGGCGTGGTGGAGCTCATCGCCGCCGACATGTCCGCCCTGGTGTCCATCGCGCTGGCCAACGGCCGCGGGATGACCGGCGCGCTGGTCCTGTACAACTACGCCAACCTGGTCTTCAGCTCCATCTACTCGGTGCTGGCGATATCGATCGTGCTGAGCGTGTTCCCGGTGCTGTCAGCCCGCGACGGCCCCCAGTTCGACCGCACGTGCGCCGGTTCGACGCGCGCGGTCGTGCTGGCGAACTCCCTGGGCATGGCGGTGAGCGCCGCGGTCGCCATCCCGGCCGCACACGTGCTGGCCGGGCAGCCGGATCAGGTGCCGCAGCTGATCTGGGGTTTCTTCCTGTTCGCTCCCGGCCTGGTGGGCATCGGCGTGATCGCCAATCTGTCCCGGGCGATGCTGGCCATCGGGCGTCTCAAGGTCGCCGCGGTGGCGGTGGCCGGGAGCTGGGTGCTGGTGATGCTGGCGCAGGTTGCGCTCGTCGAGCTCCTGCCGGGCCGCCTCACGGTGGCCGCGCTCGCGCTGGGCAACACCGTCGGCCAGACCGTCGCGGCCATCCCGCTGGTGATCGTGGCCCGCCGCATCCGGGGCAAGGCGGCCCTGCACAAGTTCGGCCGGGCCGTCCTGGCCGGGCTTGCCGCCGCGACCGCGGGGGCGATAGCAGGTCTGGGTGCCAGCATCGCGCTGCCGACGGACGACAAGCTGCCGGCCATCGGCACCGGCGCCCTGGCAGTAAGCTGCGCGGTCATCGTGTTCGTCGGTGCCGCCTTCCTGCTGGACCCCGATGATCTGAGGACACTCCTGGCGCGGCTCCGGCAGATCGCCAGGCTGCGCCCGGTCACAGCCGACGAAGGCGGTGGCTGAGGCCGCCCAAGGGGCACGCGAAGTCAGAACGGGACGCCCACCATCATCACGCGCAACGGGCAGAGACCGGCAAAGGCGCCGCGCGAAGTACGCGTTCCGGTGGCGGGAGCGGGCCGTCCGGCAGCTACGGGCGATCCCGCAGCCGGCCGCGCTGGCGATCTTGCGAGCGCTGACCCCACTGGCGGATCATCCGCGCCGCCCGGACGCTGACCTCAAGAAGCTTGTGCGATACCGGTAGGC
>JASHQP010000678.1 GCA_030039095.1 Streptosporangiaceae bacterium | reverse complement strand
CCGGGCCAGCCGGCCGGGGTCCGCTCCGCCGAGCGCGGCGGCCACCTCGGCGTCGTAGCCCTCCACCTCGGGGTCGGCAGCCCCCTCGATCCCCACGGCCCTCCTGGCGGGCCCGTCACCCATCACGAGCAGCGCCACCCGGGGTGCCTGCCGCGCCAGCCCGGAACCCAGCCGCAGGCAGTCCGCGACCGGCGTATCACGCGCGACGGCCTGGAACCGGACCCGGCCACCGCCCAGACCTGCCCGCCGCAGCAGCCAGGAGCCGATGGTCAGGGAGAGCGGCAGCACCGGCTCGCCCGCTCCCACGGCAACGCGGACGCCATACTCCCGCAGGCTGCCAGCGGCCGACCCGCCGAAATGCACGGTGGCCGCCGCCCCGCCCACCACGACGATCACGTCGGGCCCGGCGTCGGCCAGCCCGCGGGTGGCCGCGTCGCACGCGGCAAGCAGGGCACCGAGATCGCCGTCACGGCGCGGGCCGGAAGCGCCCATGGCCTCGGGCACCAGCAGCGGCGGATGGGGGCAGACGGCTGCGGCAGCGAGCACGCCTACGCGCGCCGGCCGACGGCGGGCATGCCGAGCAGGACCCGGCCCCCGGGGCCGCCGTCATCTCCGCCGCCGTCCTGGCGAGCCTGGCGCGCCTCCCACGCGTCGCCGCCGCGGGTCCGCCGCACCTCCAGCGGGCCGCCGTCCGCGATCAGGTAGTGCGGTGCCGCGCGGGTGACCACGGTCGTGACGATGTCGCCAGGCCGCGGTGCTCTGCTGGCGCGGGGGGACGACCCCCCGGAGCCCCCCGCTGTGCTGGCCCGGGGGAACGACCCCCCGGAGCCCCCCGCTGTGCTGGCCCCGGGGGACGACCCCCCGGAGCCCCCCGCTCTGCTGGCCCGGGGGAACGACCGCCCGGAGCCCCCCGCAGGCCCGGCCGGCGCGAAATGCACCAGCCGGTTGTCCCGCGCCCGGCCGGACATCCGGTGCGTCACGTCGTCCTTGCGGCCCTCTCCGTCGGCGACGAGCACCTCCACCTCGCGCCCGGCGAGCCGCTGGTTTCCCTCCAGCGACGTCTCCTCGACCAGCGCGACGAGCCGCTCGTAGCGGTCCTGAACCACGTCCGCGGGAACCTGCCCGTCCATCGTGGCGGCCGGGGTCCCCGGCCGCGTCGAGTAGCGGAACGTGAACGCCCCGGCGAATCTGGCCTGCCGCACGACGTCCAGGGTGTCGGCAAAGTCGCTCTCGGTTTCCCCGGGGAAGCCGACGATGATGTCGGTCGTGATTGCGGCGTCCGGGATCGCGGCGCGAACGTTGCCCAGGATCCCCAGGTATTTGTCCCTGCGGTAGGCGCGCCGCATCGCCCGCAGCACCGCGTCCGAGCCGGACTGCAGCGGCATGTGCAGCTGCGGCATGACGTTCGGCGTCTGCGCCATCGCCTCGATCACGTCGCCGGTGAAGTCCCGCGGGTGCGGCGAGGTGAACCTGACCCGTTCCAGTCCGTCGATCTCCCCGCAGGCGCGCAGCAGCTTGGAGAACGCGAGCCGGTCACCGAACGCCGCTCCGTAGGAGTTCACGTTCTGCCCGAGCAGCGTGACCTCGACCGCCCCGTCCGCGACCAGCGCCCGTATCTCCGCGAGCACGTCCCCGGGCCTGCGGTCCTCCTCGCGGCCGCGCAGGCTCGGCACGATGCAGAACGTGCAGGTGTTGTTGCAGCCGACCGAGATGGCCACCCACGCGGAGTACGCCGACTCGCGCCGGGCCGGCAGCACGGAGGGGAAGCGCTCCAGCGACTCCACGATCTCCACCTGCGCCTGCTGCTGCACCCTGGCCCGGTCCAGCAACGCCGGCAGGGAGCCGATGTTGTGCGTACCAAAGACGACGTCCACCCAGGGAGCCCGGTCGGTGATCACCTCCCGGTCCTTCTGCGCCAGGCACCCGCCGACCGCGATCTGCAGGCCGGGATGGCTGTTCTTGACCGGCAGCAGCTGGCCCAGGTTGCCGTACAGGCGGTTGTCGGCGTTCTCGCGAACCGCGCACGTGTTGAACACGATCACGTCGGGCGTGGCGCCCGCGGCGGCGCGCCGGTACCCGGCGCCCTCCAGCAGGCCGGCCAGGCGCTCGGAGTCGTGCATGTTCATCTGGCACCCGTAGGTGCGGATCTCGTAAGTGCCCGGTGAGCGCGCCGCGTCAGCCACCCGTTCAATCTAGTCGCGGCTCGGGGCTCAGGGCCAAGATCGGGCGCGCGGGAGTGCCCCGGCTGAGGCTAATTCCCCCGTTTCCGTTTTCGTTGATCACCTTGTGGCGAATCTCCGGTGGGCCGGCCTGCCCGGTGGTGCACCATATCCCTATGACACACAGGGCGGGCGGAGCAAAGGATCCGACAGACAGACCAGAAGAAGGGGCCGGAACGCAACGGCCCGCCGCGGATGTGGCGACGCCCCCGAGCGTCCCGTATGGCGCGTGGCCGTCTCCGGTCACAGCGGCTGACGTGGCTCGTGGTCGGCTCCGGCTCGCCTTTCCGACCGTCGTCGGCGGCGAAATGTGGTGGCAGGAGGTGCGGCCGGAAGAGGGCGGCCGGGTAGCGGTGGTGCACCGCACCGCGGGCGGCAAGCTGTCCGACGCTGCGCCAGCGCCGTGGAACGCCCGCTCCCGCGTGCACGAGTACGGGGGGCTGTCCTATCTGCCTGTTCCGCGGTCGTCCGTGAACCGGGCCGGGTCCGGTGGGCGGGCGCCGCGCGGCCACGCTGTCGTGTTCGCGAACTACACGGACCAGCGCCTGTACGTCGCCGAGCCGGACGTCGCCGGCGGCAAGCAGGAGCCGCGCCCGATCACCCCGGACCCGGTCGCCGCCCACCTCGACCCGGCCGGGCTGCGCTACTGCGACTTCGTGCTCGCCCCGAACCGCCGCGAGATCTGGTGTGTCCAGGAGGAGCACTCCAACGGCAAGGTCACCCGGGCGATCGTCGCCGTGCCGCTCGACGGCTCGGCCACCGAGGATCCCTCGGCCATCCGGCAGCTCGTGACCGGCAGCGATTTCTTCGCGTTCCCGACGCCGTCGCCCGATGGAGCGCGCCTGGCCTGGATCTCGTGGAACCACCCGCACATGCCGTGGGACGGCACCGAACTCAGGGTCGCCACGGTGACCCAGGGAGGTAAGGGCGGGAAGGACGCGGCGGGCGGGAAGGACGCGGCGGGCGGGCAGTTGTCCGTGGGCCAGGGCAGGCTCGTCAAGGGCGGCCTGCGGGAGTCGGTGCTGGCCCCGGCGTGGCGGGACGACACCAGTCTTTACGTGGTGACCGACTGGACCGGCTGGTGGAACATCTACCAGGTAGGGCTCACCGGGGAGCCGCCACAGGCGCTGTACCCGGCCGAGGAGGAGTTCGCTGGCCCGCTGTGGCAGCTCGGCGGCCGGCCCTTTGCCGTGCTCGGCGACGGGCGCCTGGCGGTCACGCATGGCCAGGGCAGCATGCGGCTTGGTGTGCTGGATCCGGAGACCTCCGAGCTGACCGACCTCGACCTGCCGATGACCGAGTTCGCGCCGATGCTCTCGGCGGACGGCACCTCGGTCGCTGCCCTTGCAGGCGGGCCAAAGCAGCCGCTGTCGGTCGTCCGGGTCGACGTCGAGTCGTCCCGGCTCGAGGTGCTGCGAGCCGAGAGCGACGACACACTGGACGACGCCTACCTGCCGGTTCCACGGCACGTCGAGGTGGAGGGCAAGTACGGCCGGGTCGTGCACGCGCTCGTGTACCCGCCGACCAACCCAGATGCGGCAGGCCCCGAGGGCGAACTCCCGCCCTACGTCGTCTGGGTGCACGGCGGCCCGACCGCTCACGCCGTCGGCCTGCTCGATCTGGAGAAGGCGTACTTCACCAGCCGCGGCATCGGGGTCATCGACGTGAACTACGGAGGCTCCACCGGCTACGGCCGCCTCTACCGCGAGCGGCTGCGCCGCCAGTGGGGGATCGTCGATGTCGAGGACGCCGTGGCCGCGGCGACCTCCCTGGCCGAGCACCGCGAGGCCGACCCGGCGCGGCTGGCTATCCGCGGCGGCTCCGCGGGGGGCTGGACGGCGCTTGCCGCGGTCACCACGGGCATCGCGGAGGGCAAGGTGTTCAGCGCCGCCACCGCCTACTACGGTGTGGCCGACCTGACCGGATTCGCCCAGACCACGCACGACTTCGAGTCGCGCTACCTGGACGGGCTGATCGGGCCGCTCCCCGGGTTCGAGACCGTCTATGCCGAGCGCGCGCCGCTGGGCCACGTCACCGACAAGACCTGCCCGATCCTGCTGCTGCAGGGCCTGGATGACCCCGTGGTCCCGCCCGAGCAGTCGGAGCGCATCGCCGCGGACCTGGCCGCGCACCACATCCGCCACGCCTACATCGCGTTCGAGGGCGAGTCGCACGGCTTCCGCCGGGCCGAATCGGTCATCACCGCGCTCGAGGCCGAACTGTCCTTCTACGGGCAGATCCTGGGCTTCACGGCGCCCGGCGTGCCGGTCGTCAAGCTGACCGATGCCTAGCGCGCGAACTCGATGGCGCGCGACTCCCTGACCACGGTGACCCGGATCTGGCCGGGGTAGGTCAGCTCGTCCTCGACCTGCTTTGCCACGTCCCTGGCGATGACCTGCGCCTG
>JASHQP010000677.1 GCA_030039095.1 Streptosporangiaceae bacterium | reverse complement strand
GCGGTGCTCGCGAGCACGGCCGCGCCGGCCGGCAGGCGGCTGCTGATCCAGGCCGGCGTCGATCCCGGGTCGCTGGTCACCGACGTCACCGCCGAGCAGTGGCACTGCCTCGCGCTCCTGCTCGCGGGGCGCGACCGCTGATCTGGCAGGCCGGGGCGCGTAGCTGCCACGACGGGTAGCTGCCACGATAGGTGCATGACCGAGCCACAGCACCACAAGAGCGGCACCGCTGCCTACCGCGCGGCGCGGGACCTGCTGCTGCGCCACCGCGAGGACTACGAGACCGCCAGGGCCGAGTTCGCCTGGCCGCGGCTGGAGGAGTTCAACTGGGCGCTCGACTGGTTCGACGTGATCGCCGCCGAGCACCCGGAACGCGACGCGCTGCGCGTGATCACGCCCGGCAGCGACACGCGGCTGACCTATGCACAGATGGCCGCGCGCTCGAACCAGGTCGCCAACTGGCTGCGCGGCCTCGGGGCGCGCCGCGGCGACCGGGTGCTGCTCATGCTCGGCAACATCGCGCCGCTGTGGGAGGTCATCCTCGCCGCGATCAAGCTCGGCGCCGTGATCATCCCGGCGTCCACGCTGCTCGGGCCCGAGGACCTGAAGGACCGCATCGCCCGCGGCGACGTCCGGCACGTGGTCACCGAAGACGTCCACACCCCGAAGTTCGAGGGGCTCGGCGGGGACTGGACCCGGGTCGTGGTCGGCGCGGCCGCGCCCGGCTGGCACCACTACGACGACGCCGGCACCGCACCGGCGGGCTTCACCCCGGACGGCGCCACGAAGGCCGGTGACCCGCTGCTGCTGTACTTCACGTCGGGCACCACCGCGCAGCCCAAGCTCGTCGAGCACACCCACGCGTCGTACCCGGCCGGGCACCTGTCCACGATGTACTGGATCGGCCTGCAGCCCGGCGACGTGCACCTGAACATCTCCTCCCCAGGCTGGGCCAAGCACGCCTGGAGCAACGTGTTCGCGCCCTGGATCGCGGGAGCGACCTCGCTGATCCTGGGCCACGAGCGGTTCAGCGCCCAGGCGCTGTTCGACGCGCTGCCCGCGTGCGGCGTGACCTCGCTGTGCGCGCCGCCCACGGTCTGGCGCATGCTCGTGCAGGCCGACCTGGCCAGCGCCGACACCAGCACACTGCGGGAGTGCGTCGGCGCGGGCGAGCCGCTCAATCCCGAGGTCATCGAGCAAGTGCGAAGAGCCTGGAACGTTACCGTCCGTGATGGGTATGGCCAGACGGAGACCACCGCGCAGATCGGCAACCCGCCAGGCGCGCAGCTGCGCCTCGGCTCGATGGGCCGCCCGCTGCCCGGCTACGAGGTGGCCCTGGTCGACCCCCTCACCGGCGAGGAGGGCGAGGAGGGCGAGATCTGCCTGCCGCTCTCCCGCCGCCCGCTCGGGCTGATGACCGGTTACAAGGACGACCCGCAGCGCGCCGCCGAGGCCATGCGCGGCGGGTACTACCACACCGGCGACGTCGCCACCTGCGACGCCGACGGCTACATCACGTACGTGGGCCGCACCGACGACGTGTTCAAGGCGTCGGACTACCGGATCTCCCCGTTCGAGCTGGAGAGCGTGCTGATCGAGCACGAGGCCGTCGCCGAGGCGGCGGTCGTGCCGTCGCCGGACCCGCTGCGGCTCGCGGTCCCCAAGGCGTTCGTCATCCTGGCCGCTGGTCACGAGCCCGACGGCGACACCGCGCTCGCGATCCTCGCGTACGCCAGGGAGCGGCTGGCCCCGTACAAGCGGGTCCGGCGGCTGGAGTTCGCCGACCTGCCCAAGACGATCTCCGGCAAGATCCGCCGCGTCGAACTGCGCGAGCGGGAGGCCGGCCGTCCCGGCGAGACCCGCGGCTCCCGCGAGTTCTGGGAGGAGGACTTCCCCAGCCTGAAGGCTGGTCCCGCGGGATGACCCGGCTGACCGGCGACGAGACCGGGATGCTGGCCGGGGCCGACGGCCCGGCGGTGGCGCTGTCGATGCGGATCATCCTGGCGGCCGCGAAGGTCCAGGGTGCGCCACGGCTGCTGCCGGTCGACTCCGCGCACGTGGACAGCTGTCTGTACCACGGGCCGTCCAGCCTCGACTTTGCCCGCACCCTCGTGTCCGGTGGCGGCCGCGTCCGGGTCCCGACCACCCTGAACGTTGGGGGGCTGGACCGCAGCCGCCCCGGCATGTTCGCCGGGCCCGCCGGCCACGGCGAGGCGGCGCGGCAGCTCATGGACTGCTACGTCGAGCTGGGCTGCCGGCCCACGTTCACGTGCGCGCCGTACCAGCTCCCCGGCCGGCCAGCCGCGGGCACCGACGTGGCGTGGGCCGAGTCGAACGCGATCGTGTTCGGCAACAGCATGATCGGCCTGCGCACCAGCAGGTACGGCGACCTGATCGACATCTGCGCCGCGATCACCGGCCGCGTCCCGTACGCCGGACTGCACATCGGCGAGAACCGGGCCGCGCGGGCCCTCTTCACCGTCGAGCAGGACGCGCTGTCGCACGTGGACGCGGACCTGCTGCCCGCTCTGCTCGGCCACCACGTCGGCCGCCGCACGGGAACGCTGGTCCCGGTGCTGGACGGCCTGCAATCGGTGCGGATCACCGAGGACTGGGGCAAGGCCTTCGGCGCCGCGGCGGCTTCCAGCGGCGGGGTGGCCATGTTCCACATCGCCGGTGCCACCCCGGAAGCCCCGGACCTGGCGACGGCGACGCAGGGGAAGCAGCCGGTCCTGGCCGAGCGGATATCGGCCGCGGACCTGCGGGCGGCGCACAGCGAGCTGACCACCGCTGCGAGCGGAGCGCGGCTCGGCGGGGTCAGCATCGGCACCCCGCACCTGTCCGCCCGGCAGCTCGGCACCCTCGCCGCGCAGCTCGCCGGGCGCCAGGTCAGGGTGCCCACGTACGCCACGACCAGCCGTTTCGTGATCGCATCCGACCCAGCGGCAGCGCAGCACCTGGAAGCGGCCGGGGTGACGATCATCCGCGACACCTGCACCTACTTCCAGCCGGACATCATCGAGCCGGGCGCCGTGGTCATGACGAACTCGGCCAAGTGGGCCTACTACGCGCCCGCGCTGCTCGGCTGCACCGTCATCCTGGCCGGCCAGTCCGACTGCGCCGAGAGCGCCGTGTCCGGCGAGATAACCCTGAGCAGCCGTCATGACTGACGGCAGCCTGCTGGTGGCCGGGGAGCTGATCCTCGGCACAGCCGCGTCGGGCCCGCTGCTCCGGCTGGCCGAGCCGGTCAGCTTCTGGGGCGGGGTGGACGAGCAGACCGGCCGGATCATCGACCAGCACCATCCGCAGTTCCAGGTAAGTATCACCGGCACCGCCCTGCTGACGGGGGCGGCCCGCGGGTCGAGCTCCTCGAGCAGCACGCTGCTCGAATGCGTGCGGCTCGCAACGGCGCCGGCGATGCTGCTGCTCACCGACCGCGACACGATCCTGGCCGTCGGCGCCGCGGCCGCGTGGGAGATCTACGGCCGCGGGCCCTCGGTGGTCGTCCTGCCCGGGCCGCTGGATGCCCGGGAAGGCGAGCGGATCCGGGTGGACGAGCGGGGCCGGATCTACGCCGCCGCTCCGGCGAAGAAGTCGAGGTAGGCCCGGGCCAGGGCGGCCGGGTTCTCGAGCGCGATGTTGTGGCCGGACTCAACACGGGCTCGCCGCTGCCGCCGATCGCGTAGTGGATCTCCACGCCGTTGACCGTGGGCTTGCCGTGAGAGAGCCGGGCTCCGGCGTGGTCGGCGAGGACGATCGGATCCGCCGTCACGCTGCGTGCACGCTCTCGGGAAGGTAGCCGATCTGCTTCAGCATCCCGAACTGGTCCTGGAGCGTCAGGATCTCGGTGACCTTGCCGCCGGTGAAGTGCCAGATCGCCGTGTCGCGCACCTCGACGGGCTTGCCGGTGGCCGGCACGCCGCCGTACGGGGCGTCATGTGTTCCGCGCCAGACGAGGGTCACGGCGAGCTTGTCCCCGGACACGAACATGTCCTCGATGCTGGTGCTCAGGTCGGGGAAGGCGTCGAGGCGCTCGCGGATCCTGCCGACCGGGCCGGCCACGCCGACGCGGACGCCGTTGGTGTGCAGGTCCTCGCCGAAGATGTCGTCGGCCATCGCCAGGTCCCCGGTCCACCCGTCCGTGAACCACCTCCGGGCGATCTCCATGTACCGCTCGCTGGTCTCCATGTCCCGAGACTCGCTCACGGCCCGCCGCCCTCGCTTGCGTCATCTGACTGAAATCCAGGCGGCGGGGCTAGCTCGTCACGTCGGCGGCGGTGAACCGGGCCCAGGCGACCGAGCCGAAGATCACGATGTAGACGGCGAACGACAGCAGGCCGTGGCCGAGTTCTGGCCACACGATCGGCACCCGCAGCAGCGCGTCGAACGACAGCCACCAGTGCGTCGGCAGGTACGGGTGGATCGCGCCGAGTTGCGACACGCTGTCGGCGACCTCGCTGGCCAGCGCGATCACCAGCACCGCTGCGATCGCGCCGATCGGGTGCTCGGTGAGCGTGGAAATCGCCAGCCCGATCGCGCCGAGCGCCGCCATAGCGGCGGCCAGGTAGAGGGTCACGAACAGCAGCCGCAGCAGTCCCTCCCCCAGCGGGACCGCGTTGCCGGACAGCAACGTGACCGGCCCGACGGGGAACAAGATCGCGCCCATGGCCACGGCGACCGCGGACACCACCAGGCAGGCACCCACGCAGAAGGCCACGTTCGCGGTGAACTTGATGCCGAGCAGCCGCGTCCGTCCGGACGGCACCGTGAGCAGATAGCGCAGCGTGCCCCGGCTGGCCTCGCCCGCGATCGAGTCGCCGGTCACGATCGCGACGACGAGCGGCAAAATCAGCGTCGACTCGACCACGAGCGTGAGGAATGCCAGGAACACGCCGTTGCCGGTGACCTGGCTGAGGAACGCGGGCGCGTTGCCGTTGCCGCCACCGCCGCCGTTGCCCGCGCCGGAGGAGAACCTGAGCACGAGCCCGAGCAGCACCGGGACCGCGGCGAGCACGGCCAGCAGCACCAGGTTGCGCTTGCGGCCGAACGTCAGGCGCAGCTCGGAGCGCAGCAGCCGCAGCCAGTGCGCCGCCGCGGCCAGCTGCCCGCGGCCCGCCGGGGGCGCCGCAGCCTCAGCCGTTGACATCGAAGCCCTCGCCGGTGAGCTCCACGAACAGGTCCTCCAGGCTGGCCCGGGGTGTTTCCAGGCCGGCCACGGGCACGCCCGCGTGCACGAGTTCGGCGCACACCGTCTCCGGGGCCAGCTCACCGAGCTGCGCGGTCACCTCCCGGCCGTCTGCACGCACGTCGGTGAGCCCGAGCCGGTCGAGCACCCGTGCTGCGTGTGCGGCCTCGCCGGTGCGCACCAGGATCCGCGCGGACTCGCGGCCGCGCAGTTCCTCGAGCGTCCCCTGGAACACGAGCTCACCGGCCCGCATCACGCCCACGTGCGAGCAGATCTGCTCCACCTCGGCCAGCAGGTGCGACGACACGAAGACCGTGGTGCCGTCGGCGGCGATCTGCTTGATCAGGCTCCGGACCTCGCGGGTGCCCTGCGGGTCGAGGCCGTTGGTCGGCTCGTCCAGGATCATGAGCTCGCGCGGCTGCAGCAGCCCGGCCGCGATCGCGAGGCGCTGCTTCATGCCGAGCGAGTACGCGCGGCAGTGCTTGCCGCCGGCGGCCAGCAGCCCCACCCGGTCGAGCGCCGCGTCGATCCGGGTCGCCGCCGTCCGCGGGCTGGCGGCGCGGTCCGCCGCGTCCAGCCGGGCCAGGTTGTCCTGGCCGGACAGCTGGGGATAGAAGGCCGGGCCCTCCACCAGCGATCCCACCCTCGGCAGCACGGCGTTCGCGCCCTCCGGCATGTTCACGCCGAGCAGCCGCTGGCTGCCGCCGGTCGGCTGGATCAGCCCGAGCAGCATCCGGATCGTGGTCGTCTTGCCGGAACCGTTCGGCCCGAGAAACCCGTACACCGACCCGCGGGGCACGGCCAGGTCGATGCCGGCGACCGCAAGCTGGCTGCGGAACCGCTTGGCCAGCCCGATCGTGGCGATGGCCAGCCCGCTGGCGTCACCGTTCAAGGCACTGGACCTGGGTGCGGCGGCCCCGCTCGGGGAGACCCCACGGCCGAAACTGACCTCGTCCCGGCCGGAGCGGAGGCTCACCGCAGGTGTGCCGCGTCCGCGTACAGAACCGAGGGCACGACGGCGCCGGCCAGGACCCTGCCGTCGGAAAGCATCAGCACCGAGAACAGGCTGGTGCGGAGCAGGCGGCCGCTGCCCCAGGAGCCGTGCACCGGCGTGGAGGCGGCTACCAGCGCGCCGAGGACGTTCTCCGCGCTCGCGCCTTCGCTGGCGGGGGCCGAAGCGGGCAGCACCGCGACCGAGAGCCAGCCCTTGCCCAGCACCTGGGGCCCGGCCGGGAAGGACGTTCCCGCGCCGGTCGGCGTGGAGACCTTGACGTTGGCCGGAACGGCGCCGGCCGGAATCGTCGGCAGGACGCCGCCCGTTCCGACGGCGCCGGCGGGCAGGCCGGCCGGGACCGTGACCGTCTTCACCGTGGCGCCCGGCGGCGGGGAGAACGCGAAGTTGGACGCGGCGGGCTTCACGAACGAGAGCGAGGTGTAGCCCACGCTGAACGCGGGGCTGGCCGCGCCGCGCGCGAACACCTGCACCTGCAGCGGCAGCGAGTTGTGCGCGTCGATGGCGATGCTGACGCGCCCGACCAGCGAGCGGCTGTCCCTGGGCGCCAGCGTGAGCTGGTAGGCGGGCTGGCCCGCGACTGTCACGCTGCGCTGCAGGCCGACCTTGGTCGTGGAGCCCACCGCGGCCAGGATCTGCTTGGCCAGCTGCGGCGGCGCCGGGACGCTCTGGGCCGGGATGCTCGGCGCGGTGTTCGCTGCGCCGGCCGGCAGGATGTAGTGCGTCGCCTTGTTGGTCTGGCTGTCCCAGAGCCAGACGTTGCGCCCGTCGCGGCGCAGGTCGGTCTCGCCCATCGACACCGGGACCGCTACCCGCACCCTGGCCGGGCCGTCGTAGGCGATCTTGAACGTGTGCGAGCCGGACAGCAGCGAGAGGCCGGACAGCGGGTCATCGGAGCCGGGCAGGTCGGGGAGGCCGAGCGACGCGGTCTCGGCGACGGTCGCGGTCATCGCCGACGGCAGCGCGGCGGGGTTGTCGACCGCGGCCAGCAACTGCGCCGTGGTCCGGGCGGGCAGCGTCGGTGTGGCCGCCTGGCCGCGGGCGATCACGGACCCGGCGATGACGATCCCGACCACCGCCACCGCGCCGGCCGGCACCGCCCACCTGGCCCGGCGTCCGCGCAGCAGATTCGCTGCCGCACTCACTGGCACCTCCGGGGGGCGGGGAGATGCCTCCGAGCATACGCGGGGTAACAGCGTAACCGGCGGCCAGAGATCGTGCCCGGCGGAGATCGGGTCGCCCGGCCATTCGTGCATCGCGTCGAGGTTGTCGTGCGCCGGGTGCTTCGCGGCGGCCGGGCCGTCGGCAAACGCGCGCAGGACGTTGGCGGTGACCCGGCGGGTGAACGCGCCGCACGCCCTGGTGATCCCCCAGTGGTACAGCGGCGGCCCGAACGACTCGACCCACCGCATCGTCCCCGCGTTGAACACCCCGGCACCGCTGCTGTGCGTGTAGTAGGCGGAATCGGAGTAGCTGTTGACCCCGTTGCAGGTCAGCGGCGAGTGGGACAGGATCTGGATCGGCCGCTCCAGCGGGTAGCCGGGGTTGACCCTGTCGTACTCGATGCCCACCAGGGACGCGAACCTGGTGCCCTCGCGCGCGCCGGTTCCGGCGAACATCCAGGCGCCCGGCGTGGCCACGACGTAGTCGGCCACGGTCGGGTAGCTCTCGTACAGCGTCCCGATCACCGACGACTCCGGATCCGGGTCCGGGGGCTCGCGCCAGGCGTTGTTGGTCACCAGGGCGTTGTCCTTGCCGTACATGGGGTCCTGCGTGTAGCTGGTCTTGTAGCAGATCACCAGCCGGTCGGCGCCGAGCGCGGTCGGCTCGAGCCGGGTCCGCCGGAACATCGCGTTCGCGCCGAGGAACGCCAGGTTCACCCCGGCGTCCCTGGCCGCGGTCACGGCGGCGCGCTCGGGCGGGGACCAGTACTCGTCGTGGCCGAGCGAGACGAGCGCGCTCGCTCCGTCCAGCGCGTGCCGGTCGCTGGCGATATCCATGCTGGTCAGGTACGCGAGCGGGATCCCCATGCGCTCGGCGAGGTTGATCAGCTTCCGCTCGTACACCATGAACAGGTAGGCGCCCTCCTGGTCGTACGGCCGGTCCAGGCTGACCGCGTACGAACGGGTGCCGTAGCTGCCGTCCGGCCCCTGGTAGAGGTCGTAGCCGCCCCAGGTGTTGTAGGCCTGCCATGTCGCGACGCAGTTCTTGAGCACCACCTTGCCCGCCGTTTCCGGGGAGCGGACCGTCAGCGGGATGTAACGCTGCGCGCCGGAGTGCGCGTCGAGGCGTAGCAGGTAGGACCCGGCCGGCCAGCCGTCGGTCGGAACGGTCACCGACGTGCCCCAGTCGGTGGTGACCGTGCTGGTCTGCTCGATGAAGCCGGCCGGTTTCTGCTCCACGCCGCGCACCGCGGGCGACTCCCAGACCCGGCGGGCCAGGTCGCCGTTGTACCAGCCGACGCGGAACGCCACGACCCGGAATTCCCGCGAGGTCGTGGATACATAGAGGTCGACCGGCTGGCCCGGCAGCACGCTGCTGCGCCCCGCGTACCCCATGACCTCGTCGGGGGCGCCGAGATCGGTTATC
>JASHQP010000676.1 GCA_030039095.1 Streptosporangiaceae bacterium | reverse complement strand
CGGCTGGCCACCAGTTTTCCGGACGGGCAGTTTTTCCTTCCGCTGCACGCCCATACCCCCGGCCTGCACCCGGTCAGCCCGGCGGACGCGCTGGCGAGCCTGCTGCTGGCGGCCGGGGTCGCGGTGCATCACATCCCGCCCGGCGCCGAGGCCAGGGCCGGCCGGTGGAGAGACTACGTGGCGGGCAAGAAGATCCTGCTGGTGCTCGATGACGCGGCCGGGCACGAGCAGGTCCGGCCGCTGCTGCCGGGCACCCCCGGCAGCCTGGTGCTGATCACCAGCCGCCGGCGGCTGACCGCGCTCGAGGACGCCGAGGTCGTGAGCATCGACACGCTGTCGCCCGGCGAAGCGATGGCGCTGCTGACCCGGCTGGCGGGCCGCGCGGACCTTGCCGGTGCCGGGGGCCCGGCCGCGGAGATAGCCCGGATGTGCGGGCACCTGCCGCTGGCCATCGGGATGCTCGCCAGGCAGCTGAAGCATCATCCGGCTCGCGACGGCACCGAGCTTGCCCGCCAGCTGGCGGCTGCCCATGACCGGCTGGCCGTCATGCGCGCCGAGAACCTGTCGGTCGCCGCCGCCTTCGACCTGTCCTACCAAGACCTGACCATGGCGCAGCAGCGGCTGTTCCGCAGGCTCGGGCTGGCTCCGGGCACCGACATCGATGCCTACGCGGCCGCCGCCCTTGACGACGTCGGCCTGGAAACTGCCCGCGCCCAGCTCGACGAGCTCTATGACCAGCACCTGATCACCGAGCCGGCGCCGGGCCGCTACCTGCTGCACGACCTGCTCCGCGAGCACGCCCGCACGCTCGCCGCCGACGACGACCCCGCGTCTTCGCGCGACGCCGTCGGCCGGCTCGTCAACTACTACGCCCACGCCGCCGCGACTGCCAGCAGGCACATCGCCACCTGGACCACCGCGGGCGGCCGTCGGCCGCCGGGCAGCCCACCACCGCGGGCACCGGACCTCCCTGACTCGGATCGGGCGGCCGGCTGGCTGGAAGCCGAGCGCCCCAACTTGCACGCGGCCGTCGGCTACGCGGCCGCCGAGGGGATGCCGCGGCACGCTGTCGCGATCGCCACCGCGATGGGCGGCTTCCTGCGCGCCCGCGGGCACTGGGACCAGGCGTCGGACCAGTACCGGACCGCTCTCGCGGCGGCGATCCAGGCCGGGGACCGGCCGGGCGAAGCCGGCGTGCTCGACGAACTCGGCCTGCTCGACCAGATCACCGGGAACTACCCCGCCGCGAGCGCCAGGCTGGTCCGGGCGGTGGCGCTGTACCGCGACCTCGAGGACCTGCCCGGGCAGGTGTACGCGCTGAACCATCTCGGGCTGGTGCAAACGGACGTCGCGGACTATCCCGCCGCCGAGGCCAGCCATCGCCAGGCACTGGCGCTGGCCCGCGGCATCGGCGACCGGCTCGCCGAGGGCGTCTCCCTCACCGACCTGGGCCAGGTGCAGCAGTGGACCGGGGATTACGCAGCGGCCGTTGCCAGCCAAGAGCTGGCGCTGGCCATGTTCCGCAGCCTCGGCTCCCGGTTCGACGAGGCCGACGCGCTGTGCGAGCTGGGTTTCGCGACCTGTCTGGTGGGCGACCAGGAAACTGCCGCCGCCAGCCACCGCGAGGCCCTGGAGCTGTTCCGCAGCCTCGGCGACCGGCTCGGCCAGGCCTGGGCCCACGATGGCCTGGGCCTCGTGCAGATGGCGACCGGGGACTATCCGGCCGCGGCCGCCAGCATGCAGCTGGCGCTGCGGCTGCACCGCGAACTCGGCGCGCGCCACAGCCAGGCCATGACGCTCAACAACCTAGGCGGACTCTCGCTCCAGACCTCGGCAGCCCAGCAGGCACGCGACTACCACGGCCAGGCGCTCGCGATCGCGCGCGATCTCGGGGCGCCGCTCGAGGAAGCACGCGCGCTGGAAGGTATCGGCGAGAGCCTGCTGGCCGAGGACACCGCCGCTGCCGCCGCCAGCCTGCGCCAGGCCCTGGCGATCTACTCCAGGATCGGAACCCCCGGCGCGCCGCGGGTGCAGCGGGCGCTTGATGCGCTGGAGGTCGCCGGTCAACGCGGCGGGTAGCGTTCCGGCTGGACTTTGCCGTTGAGCAAGGCCTGAGCGTGCAGGAGCGTCCAGAGCCGCAGACCCAGCCGTCGGCCGAGGTTCTCACCGCTCCCGGTCGCCCCGGCCCGGCTCTCGGCCGCGCGGATCCGGGGCGCCTTCCTGATCTGGGTGGTGGCCATCATGTCCGCCTCCTGTGTCATCCGGCTGGCTCCACCCTCGGCGGAAGCCGCCGGAGTCACCACACGTGCCGGCCCACAGGAGTGCCCACAGGATTTGGCTCAGGACGCGGCAGCCTTTATCTGGTCACGCCAGGAGTGGCGGGGCTCGAAGCCCAGCACCTGACGCGCGCGGTCGATCGCGAGCAGCGTGCCGAACTCGCCGACGTCACGGGTCAGGCTGACCCCCGGGAAGACCTCGGCGAGCAGGTCCGCCGAGGGGCGGTTCATGACGGTGTCCGCCGCCGCGATGATGAAGCTGGGGCTGCCCGCGATGGCCTCGGCGGGGGCCTCCAGGGCCAGCCGGCACGCGGCGGCGGCATCCCGCTCGTCGATGTAACCCCACAGGTTCCACTTGCGCGCATGCGGGTCGGCCTGCGCCGCCGGAAACCTCTGATAGTCGCCGGGCGACATGATGTTGGAGAAGCGCAGCGCCACGAACGGGATGCCGGACCACCGCGCGATGTGCGCGGCGACCGTCTCGCTGGCCACCTTCGACAGCGCGTACGTGGTCGTCGGCACCGGGTAGTGGTCCTCGTCGACCGGCGCGTACCGCGGCGGCACGTCGAACGGCAGGCCGAGGGTGGTCTCGCTGGACGCCCAGACCACCCGGCTCAGATCGAGGCTCGCGGCGGCCTGGAAGACGTTGAAGTTCATGGTGACATTCGCATTGAACGTGACCGCGGGGGTTGCCAGGCCGGGCGCCGGGATATTGGCCAGGTGGACCACGGCGTCGGCGCCGTGCAGCACCTCGAGGGCCTGCCCATGGTCGGTCAGGTCGGCGCGCAGCACTCCGTTGTCCCTGGTGCCGGTGATGTCGGTGGCCGCCACCTCGTAACCGTGCTCGAGCAGATCGCGCACCACCGCCCGGCCCGCCTGCCCGGCTGCTCCCGTCACGCAGACTCGCTGTGTCATTCCCTGTCCCTTCACGTCGGTCACGGCCTGCACGAACTATGCCAGAGTCGTAGGATTCGGTAGCCGCCCGACCAGGGGAGGAATCATGCAAGTGCCCGCCGAGCATGCGCTGGCGGGCGGGGCTGCCCGGCGCGCTCGGCGGCTCGGCCGGCCGCCCGTCAGCAGAATCCGGCAGTATGCCCGCTCGTCCTGGGTGGATATTGCCTTCGCGGTCTTCGTCGTGCTGAACCTCGTCGCGATGCGCCTGAGCCCGGCGTGGGGCTCGGTGCCGTTTCTCATCATCTGGATCAGCCTGACGCTGCTGTACGGGTTCCGGCTGTGGCACCTCGGGTCCACGGTCCTCACCGTCGCTGTCGTGACGCTCTCCACGGGCGGCCTGATCGGCTGGCAGGTGCTGCGGGGCGAGCAGGACGGGGACTATCTCGCCGAGGTCCCGCTGCTCGCGCTGATGTTCATGATCATGGTGTGGCACGCGCGCCGGCGGCTGACCGCCGTCGAGGAGATCAGGCGCGTGTCCGAGCACAACCTGCTCCTGCTGGATCAGCAGCGCCAGTTCCTGCAGGACGTGTCGCACGAGCTCGGCACGCCGATCACGATCGCCCTCGGACACGCCGAGCTCATCACCCACGCCGCCACCGACCAGGCCATCGCCAAGGACGCGCGGGTGGCCGTCGACGAGCTGCTGCGGATGCGCCGCCTCGCCAACCGGCTGGTGCTGCTGGCCTCGACCGACAGCCCGGACTTCCTGCACCCGGCCCCGGTGGACGCGGCCGAGCTCGTGATGGAAACCCTCCAGCGGTGGAGCCGGGCGCCGCGGCGGTGGTCGATCGGGGCGCTGACCGAGGCGGCCGTGCGGGCCGATCAGGATCGCCTGACGCTGGCACTGGACGCCCTGATCGAGAACGCCGTCAGCCACACCGAGCTGGACGGCCGGATCGAGCTGAGTGCCCGGCGCGAGGGTGAGCAGATCAGCTTCATCGTCAGGGACTGGGGCACCGGCATCCCGGCCGACGAGATCGGGCAGATCTTCGACCGGTTCACCAGGGTCGGAACCGGGCGCAGCCGGGAGACCGGCGGCTTCGGCCTCGGCCTGGCGGTTGTGAAAGCGATCGCCGAGGCTCACCACGGCTCGGTGACCGTGCAGAGCACGCTGGGAAAGGGCTCGGCGTTCGAGCTGCACCTGCCCGCGGCGGCCAGCGCGGGGTTAGCGCCGCCCCAGGACCGCCAGGCGGCGCAGGGGTAGTTGGCTGAATATCGTCGACGCGCCGGGCCCTCACCGCTTAGGGTCTCGCTCGTGACAGCCTCACTGAACGACGTTGTGCGACGGCTCCTTGAAGAGCCCAACCATGCGGTCCTCGCCACGATCAACGCCGACGGCAGCCCGCAGACATCGGTGGTCTGGGTCGGTACGCACGGTGACGATGTGATCATTTCCACCGCCGCCGGCAGGCGCAAGGAACGGAATATCCATCGCGACCCTCGGGTCAGCCTGTCCGTCTGGGACCAGTCCGACCCGGAGCTCTACGCGGAGATCCGCGGCCTGGCCACGGTGCAGGCGGACCCCGGACGGGAAACGGCCGTCCGGCTGGGGGAGAAGTACGACGGGCCGGGAGGGGGCCAGAAGTTCCTTGACCTTCCGCCGGAAGTCGTCCGGGTCGTGATCAGCATCACGCCGCACCGAGTCGTGGGCAACGCCACGAGCTGACCAGGTGGAAGTCAGGCGCTGGCCCTGGAGCGTGGATTCGCGGCCGCTGGTCGAAAGCTATCCCTAGATTTGGCCCCGGGGTTTGCGTCCATTCGATTTTGTGTTTGAATAATGGCATGACACGCCAGCCGACCGCGTCCCCGGAGTAGGGATGCTCGCAGCCGTCGCAGCCGGAGCCGGTCACCCCGCGGTTGCGGGTCTGCTGGGACTCGGCGCCGCCGGGCTCGCGGGCTCTGTGGTCGCCATGGCCTGGAGCGTGCACGCACGCCAGATCCGGCTCGCCGAACAGCTAGCCCGGCGCCAGGTGGTGGTGACCGCCGCCGCGGGATCGGCGGCAGGCGGAGCCCCGGCGGCAGCCGGGGGAGCGCCGAACGGCCGCCCCGCTGGGGCCAGGGGGCCCGACCCTGTCGTCATCGACGGGCCGGACACGGTGGTCGCCGGCGAGCAGGTTCGCTTCCGCGTCCCGCGCAACGGCGCCAGGAAGGTCGTGTCGTGGGCGGTCGGTGGCGGCTCGCTGGCGCAGGCTCCCGACCCCGCGCATCCCGACGAACTGCTGCTGATCGCCGATCACCCCGGCGACCTGACCGTCACCGTGTGGGTCCGGGAGGGGATGAACGAGCGGCGCGCCACCAAGCCCGTGACGGTGGTGCCGGACGTGGCTGCCGCGGCGCCGCCGGTCACGCTGCGGCTGTTCCTGCACGCGTGGGGCCTGGTGGCGGTCGCCGTGCTGATCGTCGGGTTTGCCGGGGCCCTCGACGCCCTGGGTGACCTCGACTCGTCCGACTTCATCGCGCTGGCCGCGCTGCTGGCCGCGCTGCTCGGCGTGATCGCCGTCGCTCGGACGTCGGCCGACCCCGGCCCACGCCCCGGTGCCGGCAGGAGCATCCCGGGGCCCAGGGCCTGGGACTTCACGGTGCCAGCCGACACCACGCCGCAGGCCGCGCCCGTGCCCCCTGCCGCCAGGGCCGACCGCAACTCGCGGCCGCACTAGCCCGCTCGCCCGCCCGCCCGCCGCTCGCGCCACAGGGTGACCATCGCATCCGCGTCGATCAGCCGCACGAAGATCGGCGGCCCGTGCGGTATCCGGCGCCACTCCGCGATCTGCCGGTTGAGCTCCGCGACGGCACCGCGTACCTCCACTTCGGACCCGAGCTCTCCGGCCGACTCGGCCAGGCGCTCGCTCTGCCTGCGCAGCTTCAGCGGTGTGGGCAGGAGCTCGTCCGTCGGCAGGCCCTCCCGGCGCAGCAGGTCGCGTACCCAGGTGAGGCCGTCGTCGGATTCCCTCCGCCTGGGCAGCGGCTTGCCCGCGCCGGGCAGGTTGTCGAACGCGCCACGGCCGCGTGCCTCATCGATCTGCTGGTCGATCCATGAGGTGAAGCTCATGCCAGCCGGCTTGCGCTCGGTCATGCCGATGCCCGCGGCCAGGCGCGTACCGGGCCACGGGCGCGGAGCGTGACCGGCGATCCCGGTGGCAGCTGCGGCCCGCCCAGGGTGCGGACGATGATCGTGGGCGCAGTCGAGTCGTGCTCCGGCCGTACGTGGATCACGGCGTCGTGCCCGTGGTAGCCGTACGACACGACGCGCCCGGGCAGCTCGTAACCGTCATGAACGTCAGGCCAGCCCGGTGTCCCGGGCCGCGCCGGGGTCCCGCCGGCGACCAGCTCTATCTGCTCCGGCCGGACGAGCACCGTGGCCGGGCCGGACCCGGCCGGGTCCGGCGCACCGGTCGCGCCGCCGGGCCCGGCCGGCGCGAGGCATCCGGACTCGACCTGCAGCCGTCCCAGCATGGTGTCCACCGTGCCGGTGCCGAGTACACCCTCGATGAGGTTCGCGTCCCCGATGAACCGGGCGATGTCCGCGTCGGCGGGCCGGTCGTACAGGTCCTGCGGGGCATCGCACTGCACGATCCGTCCCTCGCGCAGCACCGCCACCCGGTCGGCGGTGGACAGCGCCTCGTCCTGGTCGTGGGTGACGAGGATGCCGGTGATGCCGGTCTCGGCCAGCAGCGCCTGCACATCCGCCCTGACGCTGGCGCGCAGGTGCGCGTCCAGCGAGGCGAACGGCTCATCGAGCAGGACGATCTCCGGCCGGATGGCCAGCGCCCTGGCCAGCGCGACCCGCTGCTGCTGGCCGCCGGAGAGCTGGTGCGGGTAGCGCTTGCCCAGGCCGGCCAGGCCCACCTTGTCGAGCAGCTCGTCGATGGCCGGTCCCCTGCGCTGCCGGGCCGGCAGCCCGAAACCAATGTTGGCGGTGACCGTGAGGTGCGGGAACAGGCTGCCCTCCTGCGGCACGTAGCCGATCCGCCGCCGCTCGGGCGCCAGGTACGTGCCGGGCCCGTCGACCACCGAGCCGCCGATCGTGACGGTTCCCGCGTCGCAGCGCTCGAACCCGGCGAGCACCCGCAGCAGCGTCGTCTTGCCGCTGCCCGACGGCCCGAGGATGGCGGTCAGCGAGCCCGCCGGGACCTCCAGGTCGAGCCCGGTGAGGACCGGATGGTCGCCGAAGGCCTTGTGCAGGCCGGTCACCTCGAGCTGCGTCATGTGGTCAATCCTATGAATGCGTCCCTCTGCCCGCCGGGCTCACGGCTGCGCATGCGCCGAACGGTCGAAGAACCTGCCGAGCACGTAGCTCGGCACCGCCGCGACCGCGATCATCACCAGCGCGAACGGCGCGGCCTGGCCGTACGACAGGTTGGTCTCGTAGGCCCAGAACTGGGTCGCGAGCGTCTGTACGCCGGTCGGCACCAGCAGCAGCGTGGCCGTGAGCTCGGTCACCACCGACAGGAAGACCAGGCAGAACGCGGCCGCGAGCCCGGGCCCGGCCAGCCGGACCGTCACCCGCCAGAGCACCGCAAGCCGTCGCTGGCCCAGGGACCTGGCCATCTCGTCCAGGCTGGCCGGCGCGCGGGCGAGCGAGGCCTTGACGCCGACCAGGGCGAGCGGGAAGAACATGATCGCGTAGCAGACGACCAGCAGCGGCGCGCTCTGGTAGAGGAACCCGCTCGCGTAGCGTTCCGCAAAATACGACAGGGCGAACGCGGCGACCACACCGGGCATGGCCAGCACGAGGTAGGTGCTGCGCTCCAGCAGGAACCGCATCCGGCCGGGATGCCTGATCGCCAGCAGCGCTATCGGCAGCGCGGCCACCGTGTCCAGGATGCCCGCGCCGATCCCGTACATCGCGGTGTGCAGCGCGGCGGCCGACAGCGACACACCGCCGATCGCGTGTGCGCCGCCCTCGAATATCCAGTACACGCTCGCGCCGACCGGCACGCCGAGCGCGAGCGCGGTCAGCAGCGCGAAGCCGGCCAGGACCGGCAGCGTGGCGCGGCCAAGACGGTGCGGCGGCATC
>JASHQP010000675.1 GCA_030039095.1 Streptosporangiaceae bacterium | reverse complement strand
ACCCTGCACACCGGCGTCTCCTCGCTGGAGGGCGACGAAGATCCCTATCCGGAGCCGTTCGACGTCCCGCCGGCCACGGCCCGGCTCGTGAACCTGACCAGGCGCAGCGGCGGGCGGGTGATCGCGGTGGGCACGACCGTGGTACGCGCGCTCGAGACCGCCGCCCGGGTCGACGGCACCGCCCCGGGGCTGGTCTCAGCTGCCTCCGGCTGGACCGAGCACGTCGTGACGCCACGCAGCCCGCTGCTGGCCGTCGACGGGCTCGTCACCGGGCTGCACGAGCCGCGTTCCTCCCATCTGCGGATGCTCGCGGCGTTCGCCGGGCTCGACCTGCTCGGCCGCTGCTACGCGGCTGCGATCGACAACGGCTACCTCTGGCACGAGTTCGGCGACCTCCACCTGCTGCTCCCCTGACTTGGGCAGCTGGCTTTGGACAGCTGACTTTGGACAGCGCTGGTCAGCACCCCAGTTTTGCCCGCGCGGGGGCGGACAAAACTGGGGCAGTTCGCCGGGACCCGGAGGAGTCGCCGGGACCCGGAGGAGTCGCCGAAGTCTAGGGGGGGCGCCCTTAGCCCCGTTACGGTGGTCGGTGTCTGGGGCGGGGGGGGGCGTCGTGAAGCTTGGGGCCGGACTTGCCGCTGTTGCGGCGGGCGCGCTGCTCGGATCGGCGGCGACGGCACACGCCGGTACCGGGTTAGCGGGCGGGGCGCCGTCGGCGGGCGGGGCGCCGTCGGCGCTCGCCGCGGTCGCGACCAGCCCGCCGCCCACCAGCGCCGAGTGCCTCGAGGCTCTCGGCGTCGCGTGCTACTGGCCGCGACAGCTGCAGCGGGCGTACGGCCTCGGGCCGCTGTATGCGAGGGGCTACACAGGCCGGGGCCGGACCATCGTGATCGTCGACCCGTTCGGCTCTCCAACCATCGGCGCCGACCTCGAGGCCTTCGACCGCAGCTTCGGCCTGCCAGCGCCGCCCGCGTTCCGGGTGCTGCAGCCCGAGGGCCCGGTCCCGCCCTTCGACTCCAGCGACGGCGGCATGCTGAACAAGGCCGGCGAGACCACCCTGGACGTCGAGTGGGCCCACGCGATGGCCCCGGGCGCGGACATCCTGCTGGTCGAGACGCCGGCTGCGGAGACGTCCACCGGCGGCGGGTTCCCGCAGATGATCGCCGCCGAGAACTACGTTATCGAGCACAACCTCGGCGACGTCATCAGCCAGAGCTTCAGCCTCCCCGAGCAGAACTTCCCCAGCAGGGCGTACGTGCTGCGGCTCCGCTACGCGTACGTCGACGCCCGGCGTCACCACGTCACCGTGCTGGGCGCGTCGAACGACAACGGCGTCACCGGCTTCGACCGCACCGGCAGCGGCTTCTACCGCCACCGCGTGGTGCAGTGGCCCGCCTCCGATCCCCTGGTGACCGGGGTAGGCGGCACCACGCTGCACCTGACGTCGTCCGGCACCCGAGCGTCGCCGGACACGGCGTGGAACGACACCTGGAACCCGGCGGTGGCGGCACTCTCGAAGCAGAAGCCGCCGGTGCCGTGGGCCAGCAGCGGAGGGGTGTCGGAGTTCTTCGCCCGCCCCGCCTACCAGGACGGCGTCCGCCACGTGGTCGGGGGGCGGCGCGGTGTCCCCGACATCTCGATGAGCGCCGCGCTCAGCGGCGCCGTGCTCATTTACCACTCGTTCCCGGGAGCCGCGGCGGGCTGGTACACCGCCGGGGGAACCAGCGAGGCGACGCCGGAGTTCGCCGGCATCGTCGCGATCGCCGACCAGTACGCGGGCCGGCGCCTCGGGCTGATCAACCCGGCGCTCTACCGGCTGGAGGCGGCGCGCGCTCCCGGCATCGTCGACGTCACCAAGGGCGGCAACTCGGTGGCGTTCGTCCAGAAGGGCCGGACGTTCACCGTCCGCGGGTACCGGGCCGGCCGGGGCTATGACCTGGTCACGGGCGTCGGCACGATCGACGCCGCCCGCTTCGTGCCCGAACTGGCCGCCACCGTGAAGACCGGCCACCCCTAACCCGGCCCGCCCAGCCAGACGGCCTCACCCAGCCAGACGGCCCCACCCAGCCAGGCCACCCACCCAGCCATGGATGCACGAGAGAGCCCGATCTTACGGCCCGATCGGTACATCCACGCCCAGTCACCGGCGCGGCCGCCGGCTCCCGCGGCTCCCGGTAGCGTAGGCAGGGCCATGGCCACTTCGCAGATGACGCTGCTCGTCACCGTGACCGGGCGTGACCGGCCCGGCGTCACCTTCCGGCTGTTCTCCGTGCTCGCCGCGCACGAGCTCAGCGTGCTCGACGTCGAGCAGGTGGTGATCCGCGGTCGCCTGGTGCTCGGCGTGCTGCTGTCCTGCGGCGATACCCCCGACCTGACCGCGATTCACCGCCAGGTGACCGCCGTCGCCGCCGACCTGGGCCTGGAGGCCGAGATCACCGCGGGCTCCGCCGAGCCGACGCTTCGCCGTGGCAGCCTGCACGTCACGGTCCTCGGCGGGGTGCTCGCGCCGGCGGCGATCGCGGCGATCGCCCGCCGGATCGCCGCGAACGGCGCCAACATCGACCGCATCTCGCGGCTCGCGCACCGCCCGGTGACCTGCATCGAGTTCGATGTCTCAGGAGCCGACCCGGCCACCCTGCGCACCGCCCTGGCCAGGGAGTCCGCCGAGCAGGGCGTGGACGTGGCCGTGCAGCGCGGCGGGCTGCACCGCCGGGCGATGCGCCTGGTCGTCATGGACGTCGACTCCACGCTGGTCAGAGGTGAGGCCATCGACCTGCTCGCGGCGCGCGCCGGGTGCGCGGCCAAGGTCGCCGAGATCACAGCGGCAACGATGCGCGGCGAACTCGACTTCGCCGCCGCGCTGCGGGAACGCGTGGCCCTGCTGGCCGGGCTCGACGCCGCGGTCATCGACGAGGTCCGCGCCGAGCTGCGGTTGGCCCCGGGTGCCCGCACGCTGATCCGCACGCTGCGCCGGCTCGGCTACAGATGCGGCATCGTCAGCGGCGGCTTCACCCAGTTCACCGACGAGCTCGCCGCCGACCTCGGCCTCGACTACGCCGAGGCCAACACGCTGGAGATCGAGGGGGGCAAGCTCACCGGCCAGGTCATCGGCCCGATCATCGACCGGGCGGCCAAGGCGACGGCGCTGCGGGAATTCGCGGCCCGGGCCGGGGTTCCTCTCTCCCAGACCGTGGCGGTCGGCGACGGCGCGAACGACCTGGACATGATCGCCGCCGCCGGACTTGGCATCGCGTTCAACGCCAAGCCGGCCGTGCGGGACGCCGCCGACGCCTCGGTCAGCGTTCCGCACCTGGACGCGATCCTGCACCTGCTCGGGATCTCGCGTGACGACGTCGAGGCCGCCGACGCCGAGGCCGACGACGCCGAGGACCAGGCCCCGCCCGCCTGACGCACGCCCCAGCATCCAGCGTCAGCCTCGAGAGCCCCGCTCAACAGCTGGGAATCCTGTCAGTACGGGGAATCGCGTCAGCCGTATCAGCTGACGCGTTTCCCAGCTAACCCGATCATGGGCACTTTCGAGCGGGGCGCCGGGCCCGGCAGGCTAGGTGGTCTTGCTCGTCTCCGCGGCCGTCTTGCCGTCCTCGCCCGACGCGTTGGCCCCGTTCTCAGCCGAGTCCGTGCCACTGGCGCCCGGCTCCTCGCCCGCCTCGACGGCGGCGGGCTCGGCACTCGGGCCCGGGCCTGCCGCGGCGTCGGCCTCGCCCTCCGGGGTGTCCGCGGCGATGTTCGTGGACCGGCGCTTGGATACCACCACGGCCGCCACGACGATGATCACGGCGCCGAGCGCCACGCCAACCCGCAGCCCGTCGTTGTGGGCGTACTTGACGACGCTGGTCGCGATCAGCAGCGAGACCAGGTTCATGACCTTGATCAGCGGGTTGATGGCCGGGCCCGCGGTGTCCTTGAACGGGTCGCCGACGGTGTCGCCGATGATGGTCGCCTCGTGCGCCTCGGACCCCTTGCCGCCGTGGAAGCCGTCCTCGACCAGCTTCTTGGCGTTGTCCCAGGCCCCGCCGGAGTTCGCCAGGAACACCGCCATCAGCACTCCGACGGCGATCGCACCGCCCAGGAACGCGCCGAGCGGCGCGTACCCGAACGCGAATCCGACCGCGATCGGCGTCAGCACCGCCAGCAGGCCGGGCGTGGCCAGCTCGCGCAGCGAGTCCCGGGTGCAGATGTCGACGACCGCGCCGTAGTCCGGCTTCTCGGTGTAATCCATGATGCCTGGGTGCAGCCGGAACTGCTTGCGCACCTCGAGGACCACCTGCCCGGCCGCCCGGCCGACCGCGCGGATCAGCAGGCCGGCGAACAGGAACACCACCGCGCCCCCGATGATGATGCCCACCAGCACGTTGGGCCGGTCGATGGACAGGCTGAACGTGCCCGCCGCCGACCCGAGCGCCTGCTCGACGTCGGTCCGGAACGCGCCGAACAGCGCGGTCGCCGCCAGCACGGCGGTCGCTATCGCGATGCCCTTGGTGATGGCCTTGGTCGTGTTGCCGATCGCGTCCAGGTGGGTCAGGGTCTCCGCGGCCTCGCCCTCGATCTCGCCGGACATCTCCGCGATGCCCTGGGCGTTGTCGGTGACCGGGCCGAACGAGTCCATCGACACGATCACGCCGACGGTGGTCAGCAGGCCGGTGCCGGCCAGCGCGACCGCGAACAGTGCGATCGTGGCGTTGCCGGTGCCGAGCAGGAACGCGCAGTAGACGGCGCCGCCGATCAGCAGCGCCGAGTAGACCGCGGACTCCAGGCCGACGGAGATACCGGACAGGACCACCGTGGCGGCCCCGGTCTCCGACGCCTGCCCGATCTCGCGGACCGGCTTGCGGTTGGTCTCGGTGAAGTACCCGGTCAGCAGCTGGATCGCGCTGGCCAGCACCAGCCCGATCACCACCGCGCCGATGGCCAGCCAGCGCGGGTCGCCGTTGTAGCTGCGGATCGAGCCGGTCACGCCGGGCAGCTCACTGAAGTGCGAGGGCAGGAACAGGAACGCGGCCCCGATGACCAGGATCAGCGAGAACGCGGCGGAGACGAAGAACCCGCGGTTGATCGCGGTCATGCCGCTGCGGTCGGACTTGCGCGGCGCGACCGCGAAGATGCCGACGACCGCGGTGATCACGCCGATCATGGGCACGATCAGGGGGAACACGAGCCCCTTGTCGCCGAACGCCACCTTGCCCAGGATCAGCGAGGCGACCAGCATCACCGAGTACGACTCGAACAGGTCGGCGGCCATGCCCGCGCAGTCGCCGACGTTGTCGCCGACGTTGTCCGCGATCGTGCCCGCGTTCCGCGGGTCGTCCTCGGGGATGCCCTTCTCGACCTTGCCGACCAGGTCCGCCCCGACGTCGGCGGCCTTGGTGTAGATGCCGCCGCCGACACGCATGAACATGGCGAGCAGCGCGGCGCCGAAGCCGAAGCCCTCGAGCACGTTCGGGGCGTTGCTCTTGTAGGCGAATACCACGAGCGCCGCGCCGAACAGCCCGAGGCCGACCGTGAACATGCCGGCCACGCCGCCGGTCCGGAACGCGATCCGCATCGCCGCGCGCTCGCCGGACTCCTTGGCCGCCGCGGCGACCCGGCCATTGCCGCGCACACACAGCGACATGCCGGTGAACCCGGTCAGCGCGGAGAACAGGGCACCCACCAGGAAGAACAGCGACCGGCCCCAGCGAACCCCGGAGCCATCAGCCGGGAGCAGCAGCAGCACAAAGAAGATGATCACGACGAACACGCCGAGGGTGCGGAACTGGCGCCGCAGGTAGGCAGCCGCGCCCTCCTGGACCGCCGCCGAGATCTCCTGCATCTTCGGCGTGCCCTTGCTGGCCGCGAGCACCTCGCGTACCAGCACCCAGGCGACGCCGAGTGCGCACAGTGCGACCACGCCCACGACGATCACCCAGGTGAGGTTCGAGCCGGTTACACCGACCTGCCCCCCTGCTAGGGCTAGGCTGACCTTAGACATCTGTTGTCCTCCTTGACGGCGCAGCCGGGCAACGCACGAAGCTGCCCGGTGCGCGCCCACGCCAAACGGGCGCGGGCGTGTCGAACCCGGCCGACGGGTGCCACAACGGCAGTGCCGGGGAGTCTACGCATCTGGACCGGAGAATGGTAATGCACCCCCGCCCGTCATGCCATCCCGACCTGATCGAAACGCGATGAAATCCGGTCAGGCCTGCAGCCCGACGGACGGCCAGCTCATCCGGATGCTGGTCCCAGCGGAGGTCTCGTGAATCTGAACGTCGTCGGCCAGTTCGGCGATCACGGCCAGCCCGAAGCCCTGCGGCCGGCCGGTGTCGGTGACCTCCACCTCGAACCGGCCGGCCTGGTCGGTCAGGGCGATCCTGACCGGCTCGGCCGGGCAGTGCAGCCGGTGCGCCTCGACCGCCCGAGAGCAGGCCTCCCCCACGGCCAGCCGCACCTCGTCGAGGAGCGCCTCGTCGACGCCGCTGCGCCTGGCCACCGCGGTCGCGACCAGCCGCGCCGTGCGCACGTGTGCTGGCAGAGCGGTGAAGCTGACTTCAACTGTCGGCATGTCGGCGTGTCAGCCAGCGGCTACTTCTCGGATTTTCTTGCCGTGATCGCCTCGTCCACGGTGTCGTGGATACCGAACACCTTGGTCAGGCCGGTGATCCGGAAGATCTTGAGAATCCGCTCCTGCGTGCAAACCAGGTCGAGCGACCCGTCGTGAGCCCGGACCCGCTTGAGGCCGCCAACCAGGACCCCGAGACCGGTGGAGTCGAGGAACTCGACCTTCTCCATATTCACGACGAGCTGGTAGAAACCAGTGTTGACCAGCTCGATCAACAGTTCACGCAAACGCGGCGCGGTGTAGACGTCGATCTCGCCTTCCACGTCGACGATCTCGATCCCATCCTTGCTGTGGTGATCCAACTTCAGATCCACAAATCCTCCAGCGCCATGCGGTCAGGTCAGAGCGTGCCGCACCGGGCCGCCCCTGGGCCGGAACACACGCCCGGCCGGGCCATGCTACCCGCGTGCATCCAATCACGCTCTGAGGTCATGTCTATACCAGATCGGAGTTGGAGGCACCTTGCCTGGTGATGACACACTGAAACCCTATGATGACTGCGGTGCCGCTGCTCGCCGAAGATGAACTCCCCGATTCGCCGGCCACACCCGGCGATTCGCTCCCCGCGAGCCCCATTCCCCCGGGCGCGGCCCGGCTCCTGGGAGCGGGTGCGCGGTCAGGAAAGCTTACCCATCTCGAGCACGTTCCTGCAGCTGCCGGCCGGCGTGTCGACTGGCCGGACTGGGCCAGGCCAGAGGTGACCGCGGCGTTCGAGGCCCTCGGCGTGCCGGGCCCCTGGGAACATCAGGCGGTGGCCGCCAGCCACGCGGCGGCGGGCCGCAACGTGATCATTTCGACCCCCCCGGCCTCCGGAAAGTCGCTCGGGTACCTGCTGCCGGCGCTGACCCGGGTGCTCGGCGGCGGCACCGCGCTGTACCTCTCGCCGACCCGGGCGCTCGCCGCCGACCAGCTGCGGATGGTCACCTCGCTCGGCATCCCGGGGATCCGGGCCGCGGTGGTGGACGGCGACACACCGGCCAGCGAGCGCGCATGGGCCAGGGCCCGTGCAACCTACCTGCTCAGCACCCCGGACATGCTGCATCACTCGCTGCTGCCCCGGCACGAACGGTGGGACGGATTCTTCCGCCGGCTGTCCTGCGTGATCGTCGACGAATGCCACACCTACCGAGGCGTCTTCGGATCGCACGTGGCACAGGTTCTGCGCAGGCTCCGCCGGGTCTGCGAGCACCATGCATCGAGAAGACCGCCCTCAACGGATAGCCTGCCGCCGGTCTTCGTGCTCTGCTCGGCCACGATCAGCGAGCCGGAAACCTGCGCCCGGCTGCTCACCGGGCTGGAAGCGGTCGCGGTGACGGCCGACACGGCGCCGCGCGGCTCGCTCACCTTCGGGCTCTGGGAGCCGCCGCTCACCACGCTGCGCGGCGAGGCCGGAGCCCCGGTGCGGCGCACCGCCACGGCCGAGGCGGCCGGG
>JASHQP010000674.1 GCA_030039095.1 Streptosporangiaceae bacterium | reverse complement strand
GCCGTGGTCGACCAGGCGCTGCGGGCACATGCCCCCGTCCCCTGCGGCGAAGGGAGGCTGCCATGACCGCCGTGACCCCGGAGGCGTCCCAGCAGGATCTCGTGGAGGCGGCGCTGCTGGTACTGGAGCGGATGGGCCTGTCCCCGGCGGACCTGACCGCTCTCCCGCAGCCTTCCAAGCCGGTGCCGACCTTCGTCGAGTACGTCCCGGTGGTGTCGGCGGCCGTCAGCGACGGCACCGGCAGTGGGGCGGCCGCCGCCTGGACGAGCCCACCCCGTCGGAAATCCGGCAGCTGATGGCCTACGTCAAGACCCACGTCGTGGCCCGCCGCAACGCTTGCGGCGGCCGCAGCGCGCAGGCACCAGGTGGATTCCGTTAGCGCCGATGACCCGGCGGATCGATTGGTGATCATCCACGGCGTAGCTAACGGATGTGGACTTGCTGTCATTCGCCGCGGGCGACAGGGGGCTGCTGCTCGACGAGGCGCAGGGCCGGTTCGCCGCCGGAGGCGAGTTCGCTGGGCCGACACCGCCTCCACGGATGACTAACAGGCAGCCGAGTAACTGTCCGTTCGGCCAGTCGTTCCTGACCCTGTACGCACAACGGATCGGCGAGCGCGGCAGCGCTGCGTGACCTAGCAGCCGCCTATCGAGGGCATGCATCCCTGCTCGTCGATGAGGATAGAAAAGCGGCCGAAGCGTGCTTCGTGCACGGCATTGCCGACGTGCCCGGCTGCGGGCCGGAGCGCCGCTTCGCCATTAACGAGCCTTTCAAACCCGTTGGCCACCTCGGTGAGGAATTCCGGATCGGCGGCATAGCGTGCGAAGTGCGCTACGTAGACCACTCGCACCGAGTCAGCCAGATCGGCCAGCCTCCGGGTCGATGCCGCGAACGAATGGATGTCCGAGTCGGGTAGCTGGGCATAGATGGGCCCGGTATTGATCGTGTCCCCGCCGAACAGCACGCCGTGGCGCTCGTCCAGCAGGCAGATCGAGTCGGGCGTATGCCCGGGCGTGTGCAGGACCGTCAGGTCGCGGCCGCCCAGTTCCACCTTGTCTCCATCGCGAAGGGTCCGGGTCGCGGTTGTGGGCACGTATTTCCAGCCATCTGGGTCGAACCCGGGGGGCAGCGGACGGGGCGTGGTGTCCTCGGTGAGGAACCGGAAAAACCGCTCGTCAAGTTCGCGGAACCTGGGCAGGGCCTCCGCCAGTTCGATGATGAACTGGGCGTATTCGCGGTACAAGCCAGGCTCCAGCTCTCGCTCGATGGCGGCGGCACCGGCCTCGTGGATCAGCCGATTGGTGAACCAGTGGTTCCCGCCCGAGTGGTCGTAGTGGTAGTGAGTATTGACCGCGATCACGTCGTGACTGGCGAGTTCCTCGGCGGCCCGGCGGATGTTGCCGATGCCCAGCCCGGTATCGATCAGTGCGGCGGTCGCGCTGCCCTCGATGAGGAAGCTGTTGACGTGGCTTGGCTCGCTCACAAGGTAAAGCCCTTTTCCGAGCGATCGGGTGGCGAACCAGCCGGTCATGTGACTTCCCCGGCCGACTGCGCCGCGGCTGCCCGGTCAGTCATCGGAGTAAGGGAACGGGGGCTCGATCGGCTGGCCCTCGTCGAACCTGCTGGGCCGGAATGGCTCGAGGTCAACGTGAGTGGCCTTCCCGTGCAGCACGAGTTCGGCGACGGCCTCGCCCACCGCGGGCGAGATCTTGAAGCCCATGCCCGACAGCCCTGCCGCCACCACGAGCCCGCCGAGCCCGGGCAGCCCGCCCAGCAAGGGGCGCGCGTCGGGTGTCATGTCGTAGACACCCGTGACGCCCCGCGTGATCCCGGCGTCGGCCAGGGCGGGAATACGGCGTGCCGCCGATCCGGCGATCGACGCGAGTCTCTCGGCCGGTGCAGTGTCAGGAATGGAATCGGGGTCTGCTCCGCGCGGGCCGTCGAAGGTCCCGGCGAGCGTCATGAGGCCGGCCGCCTCCGGCCGGAAATAGGTTCCCGTGGTGGAGTCGATGCCGGCCACGGGCGCGCCTCGGCCCTCGTCGTGAGCGAGCACCGCCACCTCGTGGAACTCGGTCTCGATGGGGAGGGCGAGACCCGCCGTGCGGAGCAGGGCCGGCGACCACACTCCCGTGGCGAGCACGACCACCCCGGCGTGCTCGATGCCCTCGGCCGTGCTGACCCCGGTGATGCGGTCGCCCGTCCGCACCAGCGCGTCCGCCCGGACGTGCGGACGGTAGCGCACGCCCCGCTGGCGGGCTGCCGCCAGCAGGTCGCCGGCGACGAGCGCGCCGTCGCCGTACCCGCCGTTCTGCTCCCAGGCCGCGCACGACACATCGTCGGCGTACAGGCCCGGGGCAAGCTCGCGCAGCGCGTCCGCGTCCACGATCTCGGCCCGTGCTCCGTGCTGGCGCTGCATTGCCACGTTGGCCCTGAGCTGGGGTTCTTCCCCTGGCCGCACGATCCGGACAAAGCCCGTCCGGCGCACGCAGGGCGGCCGTCCCGTCATCTCCGCCCAGTTGCTGAACATCATGTCGCTGCGCACGGCCAGGTCGACCTCGGGCGGGAACGTGTAGTGCATCCGGACCAGTGCCGAGGACCGGCTGCTCATCCCCGAGCCCACCACATCCCTGTCGATCACCGTCACCTCGCCGGCCTCGAGGCTGCTGAGGTGGTATGCGGTCGCGGCGCCGATAACTCCCGCGCCGACGATCAGCACGTCCGGGCTCACCGGTGCCTCCTGGCGTCGGCGAGCACCCGGCGCGCCGCGTTGTATCCAGGCGCGCCGGTAACGCCACCGCCGGGATGTGCGCCGGCCCCGCACAGGTAAAGCCCGCGGATGGGCGTGGCATACCGGGCCCAGCCTGGCACCGGGCGCATGTGAAACAGCTGCTCCAGCCGGATGTCGCCGTGGAAGATGTTCCCCTCGGTCAGGCCGTAGACGCGCTCCAGGTCGAGCGGCGTCAGGACCTGGCGGGCCAGCACCGACTGAGCGACGGCGGGGGCGAACCGGCTGATCCTGGCGATGACCCGGTCGCCGAGCTCCTCGCGGAATTCGTCCCACGTCCCCGCCGCCAGCCGGTACGGGACGTACTGCACAAAGCACGTCAGGATGTGATGTCCGGCCGGGGCGAGCGAGCCGTCGACCGCAGAGGCGAGCACGCAGTCGACGAACAGCTGGTCAGCGTCGGGCAGCTCGCCGCGCTTGGCCCGGTCGTAACAGGCGTCGGCGACCGCAGCCGTGGGTGCGAGGGTGAACATTGCACGGCGGCCGGGGGCGGCATCGGGAGGCATCCCGTGCACCTGCGGCTCGGCGTCCAGAACCAGGTTGACCTTGGCGCAGGGGCCGTCCATCTTGATCCGGCCAACCGCGCCGCGGAATTCATCCGGGAGCTCCGCCGCGTCGACCAGGCCCAGGAAGGTCCGTTTGGGGTCTGCGTTGGACAGCACGACCGGCGCGGCGAGCTCGGCGCCGTCGTCCAGGGCAACGCCGCGGGCGCGGCCGTCGCGGACCAGGACGCGTGATACCGGAGAGCCGGTCCGGATCTGCATTCCGTAGCTGGTGCCTGCCGCGGCGATGGCGTCGCTGATGGCGCCCATCCCGCCGATCACGTGCCCGGAGAAGCCTTGCTCCGCCTGATCGCCGCCGCTGAGCATGTGGAAGACCAGGCCGAGCAGGGTTCCGGGCTGGTACGGGCCGCCATGCTTACCGTAGAGGTTGTTGGCGAGCAGCAGCGATCTCGCCTCTTCGGACTCGAACCTGGCGTCGATGTACTCGCCGAGGCTGCCCGTCAGCAGCATGGTCAGGCCCTCGATATCGGTCCCGCGTATCCCGCGCAGCCGCCGGACGACCCGCAGCAACTCGCTGACCCCGCGCCATGGCGCGGCCCGGGTGTCGGGGGGCGGCATCATCAGCAGCGGCTGCAGCCGGGCGCTCAGCCCGTGCAGTTCGGCGGTCATCGCCCGGAAGGCCTGGGCGTCGCGGCGGGAGAACCTCTCGATCTCGGCCGCGGTCCGGCCGACGTCGTTCCAGTGCGCGAGTACCCCGCCGTTTTCCAGCGCGACCTGCACCGCTGGCTCGCACTGGATCATCCGCAGGCCATGCCGGCCCAGGTTCAGCGTCCGGATGACCTCCGGGCGGAGCATGCTGGCGATGTACGCGGCCGTCGACACCCGGCAGCCGGGAGCGATCTCTTCGGTGACGGAACATCCCCCGGTGACGGCTCGCCGCTCGAGGACCAGCGTGGATAGGCCCGCCCGGGCGAGCAGCGCGCCGGCGGTCAGGCCGTTGTGGCCCGCTCCGACCACGATGGCGTCCCACTGAGCCTGCCCGGTCATCACATTCCTCCCGCCGCGCGTTCCGCTGGGCCGCCGATGTCGCCGGCTTATTTGACCTGTGGTAAATTAGGGTTGGCCACGTTGTTGGAGTATCAGCAAAAAAGCAGCATCATGTCAACGCATAGGTTTGCAAATCATAAATGACTTTTGGTCAATCAGTGCCTTCCTTGGGTAGGCAGCGCCGCAAACCAGTGCGGGCGCTGCCGAGACAGCAGGCAACGCGCGAGCGGATCGTCGCCGCCGCCATGCAGCACTTCGCCGTCGACGGTTACGAGGGAACCCGGGTGGAGGCGGTGGCCGCCGACGCCGGGGTGTCCAAGGGCAGCGTTTTCAGCCACTTCGCCAGCAAGGCCGGGCTTTTCTTCAGCGCGTACCAGGCGGCGACGCGCTCGTTCAGCAAGTACCTGGATGCGCCGCCCGAGACGCTCGACCGGGGATTTTTCGCGACGATCAGTTACTGGCTCGCGCATACCCCGCACCTCATTCACGAGGACTGGGTCCCTTACCGGGTCACCCTGATCGGCAGCTACTGCTCCGACCTGCCGCTGAGGCGAGCGATCACCCAGTACCTGCTGCGCGAGGACCCGTACGGCACCACCGCGTTCGTCCAGTTCGGCATCGAACGCGGTGAGGTGCGCAGGGACATCGACACGAGAATGATCGTTTCCCTGGTCAACTGGCTGATGGACCGCTGCCAGGACGCGATGGTGACCGAGGAGCTCGACCCCGGCCTGTTCGGGTACCACACCCAGCCGCCTGAGCTGCGCGACGAGCGGCTCCGCGAGTTCGTGGAGCTGCTCCGTGGTGCTGTCGGCGTGCCGGCGGGCAATGGCGGCTGAGCGGCGCCGCGGCATGCGGTCAGAACTCCCCGGCCGGCAGCCCAAGCTGCTCGGCCGTGAAACGGGTGAGGATCTCCCGGGCCCGTTCCGGGGTTCGGTACCCGAGCACGGCGCGGTAGGCCAGGCTCTCGGCCATGGCCACGTAGCGCTCACAGACCTCCTCGAGGTCGGTGACCGGGGTGAGCAGCCCGGCCGCGGCACCCCGCCCGAAGACCTGCCGGACCGCCTCGTGCCAGCGGCCCGACATGATCAGGCACTCCTCGAGGAACGCAGGATGATCGCGGACGCGGACCCACACCTCGAGCCAGAGCAGATACTCGTTGTGCAGTCCTTCGTTGCTGGGGAAACTCAACTCCAGCAGCCTTCGCAGATGCTCGATGGGAGTGACGTCCGCGTCGCGCAGGCGCTGCAGGCTCTCGTGCAGCTGCTCCCCGGCCCAGCGCAGCGCGTCGAGCAGCGCCTCGTCCTTGCTGCGGAAGTAGTAGTGGACGCTGCCGACCGAGACCCCGGCCGCCGCGGCGATGTCGGAGATCCGGGCCGCGGAAGCGCCGCGCTTGGCCATCACCTGGCATGCGGCGGCGCGGATCCGGTCCGCGGGCCGGTCCAGGGCAGCGGCGGGCCTGGCCGCGGGCGTGACCTGGCGCGCCCAGCTGGCGGCGAGATCCTGTAGCAGACACCCGGGCTTGCCGCCGGCAGCCAGGCTGTCCTGGATCTTGCGGCACATCCGCCAGGCGGTCCGGTAGCTCAGGTGCAGCGCGTCGGCTAGCTGGCGCGGGCTCACCCGCCCGGTGGATCCGACGACCGCAGCGGTGGTTTCCAGCCACGCGGTCAGCGGCAGCGGGGACCCCGCGAACGGCGTTTCCGACGCCGGGTACAAGTGGGATCCGCACCGGTCGCAGGCGAAGGCGCGCCTGGCGGACACCCGGTGGAACGGCCGGCGGGCGTCACACTTGCGGCATCTGGCGGTGCTGCCGTCCGGCGAGTACACCGCCCGCCAGATGACCCCTAGCGCAGCCGCTTCCTGGGGGTCGCCGCCGCCAGGCCGCGCATCCGCGCTGCCCTCTTGTCGCGCCGGAGCAGGCTGACTTGCGCCTGAGCTCATCCGTGCTCCCGTGTGTCCTTACAAACAAGTAGATCCCGGCCTTTACAGGTGTATTCACATCTTAGTAATCTCACTGCTCAATCTCATATCTCTATGCGCAAGGAAATTCAGCGGCGCGCCGGGGACGGTGGTGACAGATGGCAGAAGGCGAGCCGGGCCTGGCAGCCGGTCTGCGCCCGTCGGACCCGTCGCCTGCGGTGAACTTCATAACCGGCCTCGCGTGGGAGGACCTTCCCCGCGACGTGGCGGCGCGCGCGGTCATGTGCGTCATCGACACGATGGGCGCGATGCTGGCCGGCCGCCAGGCCCGGTCGGCGTGGATCGCGGCAGACACGGCCGCTGCCTGGTGGCCGTCGCCGCAGGCGCACCTGATCGTCGGCGGCAGCCGGGCCGGAGCGGCCGGGGCCGCGTTCGCCAACGCGGTCGCGGCCAACGCGGTCGACGTCGACGACGTCGGCATCTACACCTGGGGGCATCCCGGGGCGCAGGTTGTCCCGGCGGCGCTGGCGCTCGCCGAGCACGAGCACCTGTCCGGCAGGGAACTGCTGCTTGCGGTCGTCATCGGCTACGAGATCGCCTTCCGCGCAGGCCGCTGCATGAACTTCCCGGCAAGCCAGGTTGGCTCCGCCGAGCGCGCCTACCGGGCATGCGGATCGTGGGGGGCCATCGCGTGCGCGGCCATTGCCTGCCGCGTGCTCGAGGCGGACGCTGACGCCACCCGGCACGCCCTGGGCATTGCCGAGTACCACTCCCCGCATCTGGAGCTGATGCGCGACGTTGACCACCCGGCGATGGTCAAGCACGGTGTCGGGCCCGGCGCACTGACCGGCCTGCTGGCCGCCGACCTCGCGGTCAGGGGGTTCACCGGCATCCAGCCAAGCCTGGACCTGCCGGAGTACCGGGGCTTCGCCGACGACCTTGGCCGTGAGTACCTGCTGCCGCACGGGATCACCTGGAAGCGGTACAGCTGCTGTGCCTGGGCTCACCCGGCCCTGCTGGCGGTGGAGCAGATGCTCGCGCGGCATGACATACACCCGGACATGATCGGCAAGATCCTCGTCGAGACCTACGCCGATGCGGTCCGCCTGGGCACCGGTGTCCCGGCCACAACGGAGGAGGCGCAGTTCAGCCTGGCGTGGCCGATCGCCGCCTTGATCCTTGACAAGCAGGTCGGCCCCGCTCAGGTAAGTGACCAGGCGCTCTCGTCGGTCTCCCACGCAGACCTGTGCTCCCGGGTGGAGGCGCGTGTCTCTGCCGAGCTGGACAGGCTGTACTACTTGTCGGAGCGCAACGACCCCGAGGGCAAGGATGCCGCGGTCGTCACCATCACGCTCACCGATGGACGGTCTGTCACATCTGGCCTGGTCGAGCACGTCCTGTACCCGGAGCCTGGCTGGCGAGAAGAAGATATATGCCGCAAGTTCGCCTGGCTCGCTGAAGGCAGCCTGGCCCCGGCCAGCATCAAGGAGATGACCTCGGCCTTCCTCGAGCTGGAACTTGCGGAAGACGTCGCCGACCTGATGGATCGGCTGACATCGGCATTGCAGCCGACTGGTGCCTGACGACGCCGACAGCACCACAGCGCGAACTGAACGCATCAAGGGAGTTGTCGCCTATGGATACCAGCAGCATGCGAACCATAGCCCACCGCAGACTCGACGGCTTCAGGAGCGGACGGGGCCAGGTCCAGGAGCACGTCATCGACGAGTTCGTCGCGGGCCGGCTGAGCAGGCGGGAGTTCATCCGCCGCGGCACGATGATCGGCCTATCCGCTCCCATTCTCGGGGGCATCCTGGATGCCTGCGGCAGCCCGGCACCGCGTTCCACCGCGGCGGCCACGGGCCACGCGGGCGCGACGATCACGATCGGCATCATCGGGCCGGCCGCGGCGATCAACCCGATCACGCTCACCGACCAGGGCAGCGGGGAGATGATCGCCCAGGTCGGTGAGTGGCTGGTGTTCATCGACCAGCAGTACAACTACCACCCCTGGCTGGCGACAAGCTGGAGTCCCAACGCGGACGCGAGCGTGTGGACCTTCAAGATCCGCCAGGGGGTGAAGTTCAACGACGGCACGCCGATGACCGTTGACGACGTCGTCTACAGCTTCAAGAGCCAGTGCGACCCGAACAGCTCGGCCAACGCGCTGTCGGTTTTTGCCGGCACGCTGGTCCCGGACGGGGTGGTCAAGGTCGACGACTCGACCATCGCGTTTCACCTGGAGGGACCGAATGCCAGCTTCCTGGACATGGTGTCGCCGGACAACTACAACATGATCATCGTCCCGAACGGCTACGACTACGACAACTACCAGAAGTCGTTCGTCGGCACCGGCAGGTTCATCAAGACCAGCTATACGCCGAACGTCGGCGCTTCGTTCGCCCGTAACCCGCACTACTGGGGCAAGGCCGCGCTGCCCGGCAGCGTCGAGTTCACCTTCTATCCAGACGAGGCGGCGCGCACGTCCGCCCTCGCGGCCGGCGCGGTGGACTGCGTTGACCAGTTCTCGGTGGCGGTCAGCCCGCAGCTGCTCACCGGCGGCTACAACGTGACCGCCCTGAAAGCCAGCACCCACCGCGAGCTGTCGATGCGTACCGACGTCGCACCGTTCACGAGCAAGTACGTCCGCCAGGCCATCGCCTGCACGCTGGACCGGCCGGGGATCGTGGCTGCGCTGTTCAAGGGCTACGCGCAGGTGGGGAACGACAGCCCGTTCGCGCCGGTGTTCAAGGCGACCGACACGAGCGTCCCGCAGCGCTCCAAGAACCTGAAGCTGGCCAAGGAACTGCTGGCCAAGGGCGGAGTGCCGCGTGGCTTCGCCACCCCGCTGCTCACCGAGCAGCTTCAGGAGATGCCGGATTTCGCGCAGATCGTGAAGCAGTCGGCCGCGCAGATCGGGGTCGATATCAAGCTCACGGTCGAAACCACCACCAAGTACTACGGCAGCGCCGTGTTCGGCAAGTCGGACTGGCTGGACGGGGAGATGAGCCTGGTCGACTACTCCGCGCGCGCCGTGCCCAATCTCTTCCTCCAGGCACCCCTGCAGTCCACCAACGCCAAGACCGGACAGGGTGCGTGGAACGCGGCACGGTTCAGCGACCCCACCTACGACCAGCTGTCCAGGGAGTTCGTCGCCAGTCCCGACCTGTCGACGCAGCGGCGCCTGGCCGGCCAGATCGAGGCCCTGCTGCTGGACGAGACGCCGATCATCTACCCGTACTTCTACGACTACCTGAGCGCCTCGCAGAAGAACGTGACCGGCGTTTACCCGCTGGCCATGGGTGCTGTGTTCCTGTGGAACGCGACCAAGAGCTGAGGCTGTTGTCCCGGTCCGCCCCGCGCGCCGGGCTCGCCGGCCGTCGCCAGGGAGGGACATGGCCCGGTACCTGCTGACACGCCTGGGGCTCGCCGTGCTGACGCTGGCGCTGCTCAGCATGATCATCTTCTTCGCTGGGCAGGTGCTGCCCGGCGACCCGGGCCGGGCCATCCTCGGCCCGTTCGCGTCGCAGCATGCCGTCAGCGCGCTGGACAGCAGCCTGGGCGTCAACCGGCCGCTGGTCACGCAGTACTGGAGCTGGGTGAGCGGCGCGATCCACGGTGATATGGGCATGTCCTACCAGTACCGTGCCCCGGTCAGTTCGTTCCTGTTCCCGGCGCTCGGGCGCTCGCTCAAGCTGGCCGCGGTGGCCGCCGTGATCCTGGTCCCGCTGAGCATCCTGGGCGGCGTCGCTGCCGCGCTGAACCGGGGCCGGCCAATTGACCGCCTGATCACCCTGACCGGGATGTCGCTGTCCACGGTTCCCGAGTTCGTTTCCGGGATTGTGCTCATCGTGATCTTCGCGATCGGGCTCAGGGTCCTCCCCGTCACGGCCGACGCGCCCGCCGGATCAGGGTTCCTCACCCAGATCCGGTACCTGATCTTGCCGGCCATCCCGCTGGTGCTCATCCTCTTCGGCTACATCGCCCGGATGACCCGCGCCGGCACGATAGAGGCGCTGGACTCCGACTACGTGCGCACCGCAACGCTCAAGGGCCTGCCGCGCCGCGTGGTCATCCGCCGCCACGTGCTGCGCAACGCGTTGCTCCCGGCCATTACCGTCATCGCAACCCAGGCCGGGTACCTGATCGGCGGGCTGGTCGTGATCGAGACGCTGTTCGACTACCCCGGCATCGGCAGGCTGATCTATACCGCGGCCGTCGACAAGGACTTCCCGATGCTCGAGGCGGGCGTGCTGGTCATCGGCGTCGTGTACCTGGTGGCGACGCTGCTGGCCGACGTGCTCTACACCCTCCTCGACCCCCGTATCCGGCTGCAGCGAGTCGAGTAGATGGCTGACGACGAGCGAAATGCCCCGCCAGCGCCGGCCGAGTCCGGGACGGCCGGGCGGTTCACGGCCGGCCCCCGCAGGCAGACGGCCGCCGT
>JASHQP010000673.1 GCA_030039095.1 Streptosporangiaceae bacterium | reverse complement strand
GTCGCCGCCAGCCGTGCCCAGGACCAGATGTGGTGCATCCGGTCCATCTCCCCCGACGAACTGCATCCCGACGACACCCGGGGCCGATTCATCCGCTACTGCCAGAACCCCGCACGCGTCGATGACGCCACCAGCGAGACAAAGGACCGCTTCGACTCCGACTTCGAACGCGACGTCTACCGCCACCTCATCGCCCGCGGATACCGTGTCAAAGTCCAGCACCGGGTCGGCCGCTTCCGCATCGACCTCGTCGTCGAAGGCCAGCGCGGCCGCCTGGCGGTCGAGCTCGACGGAGACGCCTACCACGGCCCCGACCGCTGGGAAGCCGACCGGAACCGACAGGCCATCCTCGAACGGCTCGGCTGGACCTTCCACCGCATCCGCGGCAGCGCTTACTACCGCGACCCCGACGCCGCCCTCACCAGCCTCTGGGAGCGCCTCGAAACCCTCGCGATCCGTCCCGACAGCAACTCCGCAGACACCCTGCCCACGCACGTCCCGACCATCACCAGCACCCCGGATGACGAGAGCATGGCACCTACCGGGATCACAGCCGCCGAAGGCGAACGCCGGGACCATCCATACGTTGGGCGTCACAGCTCCGGTCGCCTGGTCTCACCCGGACAAACGCCCAACACCACCGTCTCCAGCCAGCCGCCAAGCCGACCGCACCCCGGTGCGACCACTCGGACAGATCCTCTAGGCGAACAGGCCAAAATCCCAGTCCGGCCACAACCGGACGTCACCGCCTCCGTCGTCCCAGCCGGCGGGCGGCTCCCCGTCCTTTCCCCCCACCGTGCTTGGCAGCCCCATAACCTCCCCTATGTAAACAGCGCCATGCAATGGGCCATCATCGAAGGCCTCGTCGAGATCGTCTCCGGCGAAGGCCCCATCGTCACCGACCGCCTGTACGAGCTCTATGTACGCGCAAGCGGCGGCCAGCGGGTCGGGAAAAACATTCGCCACCTACTGGACCAGGCAACCACCGCGGCCATCCGCAAAGGCCTGCTATGCCAGACAGGCAATAGCCAGACCAGCCAATCCGCAAGGACCCTGCACCTCCCGGGCACACCTCCAGTCGTCCTTCGCCGCCGCGGTGACCGGGAACTCGAACACGTCCCACCCACCGAAGTAGGCGCCGTCGTCCGCCACATCCTCAGCTACGACACCACCATCAGCGACACCGAACTTAAGCGGCTGCTCCTATCCGCCTACGAACGAGTCCGGCTGACCAGCAACGCTTCAGACTTCCTCGACGACTGCATCACCCTCGCGCGCCGATCGCCTCAGTGAAGCATGCACATAACGAACGACCCACGGCACCTCGCTATCACCGCCTCTGCTGCGACTCATCCAAGCGTCACCTCGGCTCCGCTCAGGCGCTTATGGCGGGTTGGGCTCTATGCCGACGTGACTTAGAAACAGGAATCTGTTCAACACGAGCCACGGCCGCATCCATCGACCCTGTCCTTTGGGTCCAGTCCGTGACAGTCGCTGCCGCCGGTTGGCGTTCAACTCCACGGTCAGATCACGGTCAGACGATCTTGAGAGTCCTCCCGACGGTCGACGCCAGGCCCTACGACCTGTATGTTTGGTCGGGATGGCGGGATTCGAACCCGCAGCCTCCTGCTCCCAAAAAGCTCCATCTGGTCGCTGCATGTAGCTCCACGTCGCCCGATGTGGGCTTCATCTGCGGTAATGCTGGCTGGATGTCGCCCTACGTCGCCTGGTGACTGTGCACGTTGGCTCCCACTTTGGCTCCCACCCAGCCACCCTGGAACCCGCTCTGGCCTGTTGAACGGAACTTCGAATTTCGCAACCGAGCTCAAGACACCAGAGCAGACTTCGAAGGTCGCCCTAGCGCAGCCGCAGAGCCGCTGAGGCCGAGTTTGAATACCCTTCATACCCGGCACTCCTACGACTCGCGAGGTCCGCGTTACGTTCATATGGTGTGGGCGTGACGGAGATTCCCGCGGCTGTGGCCGCGGAGCTAGCGCGGCTGCGGGTGGAGAACGCGCGTCTGCTTAAGATGCTGGATCTGAGCCCGTGGCAGGCCGCGCCGCCCGGTCCGGCGCAGGCCGGCTTCTTCGATGCGCCGCCGGGACCAGTCCATAAGGACTCGCCTAATGACGCCAAGGTCGCGTTCTTCCGGGCCATGTTCGCGGCACGCACCGACATCTACGCCACCCGGATCGACAACTCCCGTACTGGCTGGAAGGGCTGGCTCCCGGCGGTCCGCGGCCGATGGCAGCGCGGGATCCCGCATGAGAAGCGGGACTACCTGCCGCTGAGCAACGATGTGCTGGCCGCCCATCTGAAAGGCGACGCTCACGTCGGCGTATACCCGCTACTGGACGGCGACAGGTGCTGGTGGCTGGCCGCGGACTTCGACGGGCAGGACGCGCTGACCGAGGCGTTGATGTACGTCAAGGCGGGGCGGGCCTTCGGGGTGCCAGTGGCTTTGGAGGTGTCCCGCTCTGGGGTCGGTATGCACGCGTGGATTTTCTTCACCGCGCCGGTCCCGGCGGAGACTGCGAGGCGTCTGGCCACCGGCTTGCTGCGTGAGGCGATGGCGATTCGAGGGAAAGTGAACCTGGCCAGCTATGACCGGCTGTTCCCATCCCAGGACCTGCTCCCGGTCGGCGGTGTCGGAAACCTGATTGCGCTGCCCCTGTTCCGGGCGGCCCGGGATCGCAACGCGACGGTGTTCCTGAATCCGGAGAATCTCGAACCGCACCAGGATCAGTGGTCGTACCTGTCAACGGTTGGCCGGATGACGCCCAAGGAGGTGACACGGGCCGCAGATCATGCTGGGCGGGTGCCGGCGGGCAGCCAGGTTACCCGGCTTGCTGCGCCCGTCTCCACGAAGATCCGGCCGGAGGCGGCGGCTGCGGTCCGGGCCCGGCTCGGCGCGGGCATCCGGACCGAACTGGCTGACATGACGCCCGCGCTCGCCGCGTCGCTGCGGCACGCTGCTTCGATGCACAATCCGCAGTTCTACGAGAAACAGCGGATGCGCGCCTCTACCTGGGGCATCCCCCGGTTCCTGCAGTTCTTCGACGAGACCATCGACGGCGGGCTGATCGTGCCGCGCGGCATGCTCACCACCGTGACCGAACTCGCCGCACAGGCAGGCAGCAAGCTGGACCTGACCGATGAACGGGCAGCCGGAGCCACGCAGGCATTCACTTGCTCGGCCGTCCTGACCGCACCGCAGCAGGCAGCCGTCCTGGTCCTGACAGGTATTGGTAACCCGCGTTATCAGAACGTGCTGAATGCGCGGCGGGATACCTGTGCGGCGTAGGCAGCGTGCGAGCCGCCGGCCCGTTCGGCCCAGGTTCCCGCGGTGTTGATGTGGATGCCGAGCAGGCGGGCGAGCGCGACCGGGGGGAGCTTGACGGCCAGGTCCATCAGGGCGGTGTTCCGCCCGGACCGGCCGTGGATGCCGACGGCAGCGAGCCGTGTCTTGAGCTGGGCAGCGGAGATCGGGTGCGCTGGTGCTCCTCCGGGGAACAGCCACGGGTGGTCGCTGGTGCGGCCGGTGGCAGCGCGTCCGTGGCGGCGGCCGAGGAGCCGACGGACGAGGCTGTCCAGGGGGCCGGGCAGCTCGGCCGGCATGGTGCCGAGCAGCAGCGTGACGCCCGCCGCGGAGTCGGTGACCTGGATGCGGGTGAGGCGGGCGATGCGGGCCAGCGGCTGCCCGTAGAGCAGGACGAGCAGGCCGGCCACCCGGTCCTCGACGGCATGAGCGTCGTCGTGGAGCAGGCTGCGGACCAGCTCCCAGCGGCGGTCCTCTTCGATCTGGGTCAGCGTCTCGTTGCGGGCAGGCCGGGGGATCTCCACGTCGCCGGCGTGGCCCCGGCCGGCTGCCCAGGTCACGAAGGTGCGGGCGTGGAAGCAGGTGCCGGGGCCGCCGGCGAGCCAGTCGTCGATGTCACGCTGGGTGCACGCGGCGAGGCTGGTGCCGCGATCCCGCAGCCAGGTGATCAGCGTGATCGCCGCCCGG
>JASHQP010000672.1 GCA_030039095.1 Streptosporangiaceae bacterium | reverse complement strand
GGCCACACGAACACGAACGTGGTCGGCCAGCCGATGTACCCGTACTTCATGGCCAAGACCGGCGCGTTCTTCTTCTTCACGTTCGCCGCGCTGGCGCTGGCTTCCACGTTCGTGCAGATCAACCCCATCTGGCTGTACGGCCCGTACACGCCGGTCGGGATCTCGGCCGGATCGCAGCCCGACTTCTACATGGGGTTCCTCGAGGGAACCCTGCGGACGTTCCCGAACTGGACGTGGGACGCCTGGGGCCACACCGTGGCCTGGAACGTGCTCATTCCCGCGCTGGTGCCGCTGGGCGTCATCTTCACCGGGCTGGCACTGTGGCCGTTCCTCGAAGCCTGGATCACGGGCGACAGGAGCGAGCATCACCTCAACGACCGGCCGCGCAACGCTCCGACCAGGACGGCGCTCGGCATCGCCGGCATCACCCTGTACGGGGTTTTCTGGGCCGAAGGCGCCAACGACGTGATCGCCGATCACCTGAACATCTCGCTGTTCCTGACCACGGAGATCGCCCGGTACGCGATCTTCATAGGCCCGGTTGTCGCGTACATCGTGACCAAACGGATCTGCCTCGGCCTGCAGCGCAAGGACCTGCACCTGATGGAGCACGGCGTGGAGACCGGAATCATCCGGCAGCTTCCGTCCGGCGAGTACATCGAGGAGACCAGGCCGATCGACGACGAGGAACTCGCCGCGCTGGCCATCGACTACAGGGCGCGGCCCATGCTCCCGGTCGGAGCCCCCGACGCCGACCCGCACGAGCCAGACGTTCCGCCGCCTGGACTGCGCGGCGGGCTGGGCAAGCTGCGGCTGCGACTGAACAAGGTGATCACCGAGAGCGTCCCGCTGGACGGCCACGGCAACGGCTATGGCGCGCACGGAAACGGCCACGGCAACGGGCACCACGCCGAGGAAGGCGAGTCGGTCCCTGTCCGGCCCGGCGGCCAGGACGCGCCGTCCGGCGTCGAGGGCGGGGACGGCCAGTCCGACTCCTGACGGCCGCTCCAGCGCGCCTGTTGTCGTCAGCCACCCGCCAGACGACACCGGGACGGTCAGCCTCGCTCGCCCGGCCAGAGTGGCTCGGGAACCTCCAGGCCCAGATCGGCTCCCCACGAGTTGCGGTACGTGACCTCGTGCACCGGACGGCGCCTGCCCACGCCCCACCGGCCAACCGGATAGCCGAACGAGACGCAGCACGCCATCACCCAGCCGTGGCCGTCGGGCACGCCCAGGATTTCCATGGCCTCGGCGCCGTGGAAAGCGCCCAGCACCGAGGTCAGCGCGCTGCCGATGCCCTCGGCCCGGGCCGCCAGCTGAGCGCTCCACACGGCCGGGAAGATGGAACCGCCGGACTGATCGCCGCGGGAGAACGCGATCAGGAACAGCGGCACCTCCTCGAAGTGGTCGGCGAGATGCTGCGCCGACGCCACCATCCGCAGCATCTGCTGGCTGGCCGGGTCACCCGGGGCGCTCCGAGCGCGCTGCACCCTCTCGGCGTACGCGGTCGCCCAGAGTTCCCGGATACTGTCTCGGTACAGCGGGCCGAGCTGGTCATTGACCGCGGGATCGTCCACCAGGATGAAGCGCCAGCCCTGTGTGTTGCCGCCGCTCGGCGCGCGGATCGCGGCGTCAAGGATGCGCGCCTGCACCGGGTAGGGAATCGGGTCGGGCCGCACCCGCCGCATCGCCCGGGTCGTGTAGAGCGCCTCGTAGATGTCCACCTGCCTGCCTTTCCCGCAGATCGGGCCCAGTGACATATGTCATGAGCCGTTGATGAGAGCCGGCACTGACCCGCGCATGGCCGATACGAAAGGCTATGCGTATACGGAGGATGACGTAAGGACGGGACATGACCAACCGGACGGGGATGCAGGGCGGCCAGGTGGCCATCGAGAGGGGCGGGGACGCCCCGCGGCCGGGCGGCGGCCCGTTCGCAGCGCTGGGCCGCATCGTGACGCGCCATCCGTGGATGGTGATCGCGGTGTGGATCATCGCCGCGGTGGCGATCGTCGCGACGGCGCCCGCGCTGCCGACCACGACCAACGAGGCCAGCTTCCTGCCGAGCACATACGAGTCGATCAAGGCACAAAACCTGCAGAACCAGGCGTTCCCGCAGGCCGGGAAAATCGACGCCGCGGCGGCGATCATCGTGTTCGCCCGCTCCGATCACGGGCGCCTGACTCCCGCGGACAAGGCGAAGGTGGCCTCGATCGCGAGCGCGCTGAACGCCCGGCACATCAAGAACATCGTGGGCGTGACGGCCGGGCCGCCGTCGCCCAACGGGCTCGTCCAGACCGCCAGCGTCGCGATGTCCAACAACCTCGTGAACGGCGACGGGACCCAGGCCGCCGACGCGGTCAAGGCACTGCGCGCGGATATCAAGCCGCTGGTGAGCGGCGCGGGATTGTACGAGGGCGTGACCGGTGCCGCGGCTCAGCAACTCGACAGCCAGCAGTCGGGCAACAAGGCGGAGCAGATCGTGCTGCTCGCCACGCTGGTGCTGATCCTTGTCCTGCTGCTGATCATCTTCCGGAGCCCGATCATCGCGCTGATGCCGATCATCACGATCGCGATCGTCTCCGCGGTCGCGCAGGGGCTGATCGCCGACGTCAACAGCGCGCTGAACCTCAACGCGGACAGCCAGACCACCGTGATCCTGATCGTCGTGCTGTTCGGCATCGGCACCGACTACATCCTGTTCCTGATGTTCCGCTACCGGGAGAGACTGCGCGCCGGGGACACCCCCCGGCAGGCGGTGGCGACCGCGGTCGAGCGGGTCGGCGAGGTGATCGCCTCGGCGGCCAGCGTGGTGATCGTCGCGTTCCTCGCGCTGCTGCTGTCCTCGCTGAGCATCTTCCGGTCGCTCGGCCCGACGCTGGCGATCGCCGTCGCGGTCACGCTCCTGGCCGCGCTCACCCTGATTCCCGCCGTGGTCACGCTGCTGGGGACGCACGTGTTCTGGCCGTCCAAGGCGTGGCAGCGCGAGCCGAAGGGTGCCAGATTCGCCGCGATCGGCCGTTCGCTCGGCGATCGGCCTGCCGTGTTCGCAGGCGTGGCCGGCCTGGTGCTGGTGGTGCTGGCCCTCGGCGCCCTGAACTTCAAGCCGACGTTTGACCTATCTTCCGCCGGCATCCCCAGCAACGCGGAGTCTGAGGTGGCCCTGACGGTCCTGGAGCGAGGCCTGCCGCCGGGCGCGACCGAGCCGGCCCAGGTGTACCTGCACACCGCGTCGGGCACGCTGAGCGCCGCTGAGATCGCCGACTACGGCACCAAGCTGAAGGCCATGGATGGTGTGGGGGCCGTGGCCGCGGCGGACGTGAGCGCGGACAGGGCGACCGCGGAGTACACGGTGACGCTGAACGTGGACCCGGAGTCGACGACCGCGGTGAACACGCTGAAGAACGGGCTGCGGCCGCAGGCCCACGCCGCCGCGCCGCCGGGCACGTACGCGCTCGTCGGCGGGACGACGGCGGTGTTCGCCGACATCCAGGCGGCGATGAACCACGACTACTCGGTCGTGTTCCCGGTTGCCGCCGTGATCATCCTGCTGATCCTCATGCTGCTGCTCCGCAGCCTGGTGGCACCCTGGTACCTGATGGTGTCGGTCGGTCTCGGCTTCGGCGCGACGCTCGGAGCCACGGTGCTGGTGTTCCAGACGCTGGCCGGCCAGGCGGGCCTCGTCTTCCTGCTGCCGGTGTACATGTACCTGTTCGTGGTGGCGCTCGGCACCGACTACAACATCCTGATGATCGCGCGGCTGCGCGAGCAGGCGCGAAGCGGGATGTCGCCACGGCAGGCGGCCGCGGACGCCGTCAGGCACGCCGGCCCGGCGATCGGGTCGGCCGGGCTGATCCTCGCGGGGACGTTCGCGTCGCTGACCCTGGCCGGAAACTCGATCCTCCAGCAGGTCGGGTTCGCCGTCGCGGCCGGCATTGCGCTTGCGGCGTTCGTGATGGCGATGTTCTTCTCGCCCAGCCTCACGGCTCTGGTCGGCAACCGCGCCTGGTGGCCCGGCGGTCAGTCCCGCAGCGGCTGACCGCCGGCACGGGGCGGCGGAGCACCGGGTTCTCGCGGTGCGCGTCAGACGGCCTGGGCGTGCCGTGGCCGGACCGCGGGCCGCGGTCAGTGGGCGTAGTGGCCGCGGTAGTACTCGAACACGAAGCCGATCGCGGCGAGCACGACCATCAGCATGCCGATCAGGAACAGCCACCAGCCGATCGCTACTCCGATCGCGGCGGTTGCGCACGCCAGGCCCAGGAGAAGCGGCCACCAGCTGTGCGGGCTGAAGAACCCAAGCTCACCGGCTCCCTGGTAGATCTCGCCCGCGGGCTCATCTTCGGGCCTGGGCGGCAGCCGCCGCCCCGTGAACACCACGTAGAAGCCGATGAGGAAAGCCAGACCGACGGCGAGAGCGAGCGCGGTAGAGCCGGTCGGATCGTGCGAGAAGTACCAGTAGACGTAGTCCGAGGCCCCGAAGAACACGGCGCAGCCCAGGAACAGGTATCCCTCGACCTTCATGAAGACACTCCTGCGCTATCTGGTAGCGGCGCCGCCGGACGACGCACCGATCTCTTTGTGCTCGCCATCCCGGGCCCGGCCGGTTCTGATGTTCGGGTAGTGCAGGTCGAATGCGGGCCGCTCGGACCTGATCCGGGGAATCGAGGTGAAGTTGTGGCGCGGCGGCGGGCACGACGTCGCCCACTCCAGCGAGTTGGCGAAGCCCCACGGGTCGTCGGCGGTGACCCGCTCTCCGTGCTTCCACGTCTTGTAGATGTTGTAGAAGAAGATGAAGTTCGACGCGCCAAGGATGAACGCGCCGATCGATGAGATGTCGTTCAGCGTCGTCGCCAGGTGCGGCAGGAACGGGTAGTTGGCCACCCGGCGCGGCATGCCCATCAGCCCGAGCCAGTGCTGCACCAGGAACGTCAGGTTGAAGCCGATGAACACGGTCCAGAAGTGCAGCTTTCCGAGCGTGTTATCGAGCATCTTGCCGGTCCACTTCGGCCACCAGAAGTAGAAGCCCGCGAACATGCTGAACACCACGGTGCCGAACAGCACGTAGTGGAAGTGCGCGACCACGAAGTAGGAGTCGCTGACCGCGAAGTCGAGTGGCGGCGAGGCCAGGATGACCCCCGTGAGCCCGCCGAACAGGAACACGACCAGGAATCCGATTGCGAACAGCATTGCGGGCTCGAACGTGAGCTGCCCGCGCCACATCGTGCCGGCCCAGTTGAAGAACTTCAGGCCGGTGGGCACCGCGATCAGGAAGGTCATGAACGAGAAGAACGGCAGCAGCACGGCGCCGGTGGTGAACATGTGGTGCGCCCACACCGTGGTCGACAGGCCCGCGATCGCGATGAGGGCACCGACCATGCCCTTATAGCCGAACAGCGGCTTGCGGGAGAATACCGGCAGCACCTCGCTGATGATGCCGAAGAACGGCAACGCCACGATATAGACCTCGGGATGGCCGAAGAACCAGAACAGGTGCTGCCACAAGATCGCGCCGCCGCTGTTGGCGGCGAACACCTGCGCACCGAGCTTGCGGTCGATCTCGAGCACCAGCAGCGCCGCGGCGAGCACCGGGAAGGCCAGCAGCACCAGCATGCTGGTGACCAGGATGGACCAGGTGAACAACGGCATCCGGAACATCGTCATGCCGGGTGCCCGCATGCAGAAGACCGTGGTGACGAAGTTGACGCCGGACAAGATCGTGCCGAACCCGGACAGCACCAAGCCCATGATCCACATGTCCCCGCCGACGCCGGGCGAGTACAGCGCGCTGGTCAGCGGCGAGTAGGCGTACCAGCCGAACGCCGCCGCACCGCCCGGAGCGATGAAGCTGAACAGCAGGATCAGGCCGCCGAACGCGAACGCGTAGTAGCTGAACAGGTTCAGCCGCGGGAACGCCACATCGGGCGAGCCGATCTGCAGCGGCATGATCTCGTTGGCGAACCCCACGAAGGTCGGCGTGGCGAACAGCAGCAGCATGATCGTGCCGTGCATCGTGAACAGCTCGTTGTACACCTGGTCGGACACCAGGTGGTTGTCCGGGGCCATCAGCTGCGCACGCATGATCATCGCCATCGCGCCGCCGGCCACGAAGAAAAAGAACGAGGTGATCAGGTACAGGTGGCCGATGACCTTGTGGTCAGTCGTAGACAGCCACTCCGCGATGATGTTGCCCTTGCGGTAGGTGACGGGCATGGCGGCCGGCGCCGCAGCCGGTGCTGGCTCGCGTATGGCGGTCACTGGACACCCCCAGATGAGTTCTGCTGCGCCTGCTGCGCCGCGATCCAGGCATTGAACTGGGCCGCCGGCACGATCTTCACCCGGAACAGCATCCGGCTGTGGTAGAGCCCGCACAGTTCGGTACAGCGGCCTATCCCGGTGTACGTGGTGGTGGGCGTCACCTCGAAGTGGTTCGGGTGATCGGGGATGACGTCACGCTTGAAGTCGAACGGGATGATCCAGAACGCGTGGATGACATCCGTCGAGGCGAGGTTGAACCTGACGGTCTCCCCGACCGGGATCTCGAGCACCGGAAGCCGGTTCTCGTTGCCCGGGATGTCACCGTTCCACATCTGGCCGATCTCGGTTACCTCGCCGTACTCCGACTTCGCGACCTTGTACTGCGGGTACTGGAACTCCCAGCTCCACTGGAACCCGGTCACGTTGACGACCACGTCGGGATGCGGCGGCAGCGCGTCGATGTAGTTCTCGTCCCGCGCCGTGAAGAAAAACAGCACGCCGATCATGATGAACGGCACGACCGTGTACACGATCTCGATCGGCAGGTTGTACCGGACCTGGAGCGGAACCTGGTTGGAGCGCTTGCGGAAGAAGATCACCGCGGTGATGATCGCTCCCCAGACCACGATGCCGACGCACCACGCGGCGATCCAGGACCCCTGCCACAGGGTCACGACGACCTTTGCCTGCTTGGTGACCGGTGCCGGCATGCCCATCCGGGTGAAGTCGTTGGACTGGCAGCCGGCGGTCGCGAGCAGGACGGCGGCCGCTATCGCGGCGCGCGGCGCCCAGCGGCGAGCCAGGCGGACTCGCGCCCGCAGCGGCCCTCTGCCGCTGCTTGGAGCGCTGCGATTCAGACTCACGTATGGCCTTCCCGGCGGGGGTCACTCCGGCTCCACGGGGGCCGGCAGTTGCTCGTCCTACAGCCTGTCGTGGAAACAGTATCGCGCAGCCCCGCGGTATCTCCGGGTACCCCCGCCGGAATTGGGCGCACCCGCTTCGCGGGCCCAACCGGCGCCCCGCGCTGGTGCCGCCCTGGACTCCTGCGAGACACTGTGGGTGCACTCGCCGTATCCGCGCCGCAGCCAAAGGCCGGCGACCGCACCCAGCGGCCCCCGGCTGCCCGTTCCGGCCCTATAGGAGGTTGACCGCGTGACCCCCCCGCAGCTTCCAGCGGATCCCCAGCCCGCCTCCCCCTCTGCCGCGACCGAGTCGGGTCTGCCGGCACCGGCGCTCACGATCGACGCGCTGGGCCGCAAGTGCCCGATCCCGATCATCATGCTGGCCGAGCGGATCAGGGAGGTGCCGGTCGGCCGTGTCATCGCGGTGCTGGCCGACGACCCGGCGGCGAGGACCGACGTGCCCGCCTGGTGCATGCTCAAGTCGCAGGAGTTCATCTCCGCCTCGGACCTGCCCGGCCCCGGCTGGGAGTTCCTGGTCCGGCGCAGCTACTGATCAGCCGCACCGCCGTCGTCGACCGACTGGAACCGGCCGACGAACCTCGGGTCAGACTGCCACCAGGGCTGGGCGTCGGCGGCGGGGGGCGTCGAGGCCGCACCCTGGCCGGCCGCCACGTCCCGGCCCGCCGCCGCGGCAGCATCCTTGGCGTCCAGCTCGGCGTCGATGACCTTCGCCTCGGCCTCGTCCTCCCTGATCATCTGGATGAGCTGGGCGGCGAGGAACGGCAGCCCGACGATGTCGCCGAGGATCCACAGCGTGCCCCCGCCGAGTACCTGGCTCGTGGAGAGGCTGGGCCCCCACGGGTAGGCGACGGCGTGGTAGTAGGGCCCGGCGATCAGGTTCACGTCGGCGATCACGGCGAGCCCGAGCACCGCGTCGCCGACCACCTCCGCACCCGTCACCCAGAGCGACACCAGGTACGGATAGGCCTTCGGCACCGGATCGACGCGCAGCAGCGTCCAGAAGAACACGAAGCCCGGCACCAGCAGCGCCAGGTGGGTCAGCTCGCGGACCGCCACGCTGTGGAACCCGGCCACGTACCAGGACGTGAAGTACAGCGCGAACGGCGTGATCACCAGGACCATGGTCGTGATCACGGGAAACGTGAGGACCTTCGCGGCCTGGCTGCGGATCGCCCGGTCCAGCCACGGCCCGAACCCGGGCACCGTGTCGATGATCAGCGTCAGCGGCTTGCCCAGCGCGAGGAACAGCGGGATCAGCAGGAGCAGCAGGATCGTCTGCACCGCGCGCACGTAGAACAGCACCGGCGTGTACACCGCGACCCAGGACATGGTCGCGATCACCCAGACGCCGAGCCCGATCCCGCAGAACACGACGATGCGGCCGGCCGGCCATGGCGTGCCGGACCGGCGCATGCGGCGCGCCCCGGCCAGGTAGAGGCCGCCGAGCAGCACAGCGAAGGCGAGCGCCCAGGGATCGAACGTCCACTCGGTGAACGCCCGCAGCGGGGTCAGCTGCGGTGGCCCGTGGTAGCCGGAGGCGAGCGCGGCACTCAGCACGTCTGTGGGGGCCATACCCGCCACGCTACCGCGCCGCTGTCCGGGCCCGGCAGCCGGTACTACATCGCGTAGTGCGCAGCGAGTTCCTCTGCTGCCTCGGGCCCGTACACGGCGCCGAACCGCTTGGCCAGCGGGCCGGGCTCGAGCTCGTAGTCCTGCGGCCCGACAGCTTCCAGCGCCTGCACGGCCATCAGGTTGCCGAGCTGGGCCGCGCGCTCCAGGCCGAGGCCCCACGCGGTTGCGGCCAGGAAACCGGACCGGAACGCGTCCCCGGCGCCGGTCGGCTCGACCGGCGCTACCCCGGTGATCGGCGGCACCAGGATCGGCTCCTCGCCTGCCCGGTCCACCCGCGCCCCGGCCGCGCCGAGCGTGGTTACCTTGACCCCGACGCGGGCCGTGATCTCGTCGGGGGTCCAGCCGGACTTGCGCTCGGTCAGCGTGCACTCGTACTCGTTGCAGAACAGGTACGCGGCCCCGTCCACCAGGTCGCGCACCTGCTCGCCGTCCATCCGGGCAAGCTGCCACGAGGTGTCGGCCGCGAACGGGATGCCGTGCTTGCGGCACTGCCGGGTGAAGTTGTGCATAGCGTCGGGGTCGCTCGCGCCGACAAGGACCAGGTCCACGGAGCCGGCCAGGTCACCCAGGTCGATGTCGGCGTCCTCGGTCATCGCGCCCGGGTAGAACGAGGCGAAGTGGTTCAGGTCGGCGTCCGTCGTGCTGATGAACCGGCCGGTGTGGTGCACCGCCGACTGCCTGACCGTCGAGGTGTCGACGCCGTGAGCATCCAGCCAGGCGCGGTAATCCGCGAAGTCGGCGCCGACCGTGCCCACGAGCAGCGGCCGCAGGCCGAGCGAGCCCATGCCGAACGCGATGTTGGCGGCAACCCCGCCATACCGGATCTGCAGGGAATCGACCAGGAAGGAGAGCGCGATCTTGTCGAGCTTGTCGGGGATCAGCTGATCGACGAAGCGGCCGGGGAAGGTCATGAGGTGGTCGGTCGCGATCGACCCGGTGACGGCAATGCGCACGGCGGAACTCTCTCTGCGGGATGGCACCTGAGCGGAGCCCGCTCAGGTTACTCCGTCAGCGCGACCGGGTCACGGTGGGCTGGCCACAACACCGGCCCACATGCTTCGGCGGCACCGGCCAAGCCTGCGCCGCCGATGCTGGACCGGGCGGAAGCCGGGAGTTCCGTCAGTGGAAGGAATCGCCGCAGGCGCAGGACCCGGTGGCGTTCGGGTTGTCGATCGTGAAGCCCTGCTTCTCGATCGTGTCGACGAAGTCGATCGTGGCCCCGCTGAGATACGGCGCGCTCATCTTGTCGGTGACCACCCTGACGGTGCCGAACTTGCTGACGATGTCGCCGTCGATGTCGCGCTCGTCAAAGTAGAGCTGATAGCGCAGGCCGGAGCAGCCGCCGGGCTGCACGGCGATGCGCAGCCGGAGGTCGTCGCGGCCTTCCTGCTCCAGCAGGCTGCTCACCTTGACCGCCGCGGCATCGGTGAGAAGGATGCCCTGAGTGGTGGCCTGGTCCTGAACTGTCATCTGGATTAGCTCTCCTGCGTCCGACTGCCGTCACCCTTACGGCACGGCTTCGCATCTGTGCTGTCCCAACCATATCCCCGGCCCCGTCATTCCGTACGCACCGGACCAGTTTTGTATACCGTCTACAGGCCCGGGGCGCCCCAGACCGGGAACCACCGGCCCAGATCGGGCTCGATCTTCAGATCGTCTCCGAGCACGCCGCGGACCCGCAGTTCGGTCGCGTTGTCCCTGCGCTCCCCCGGCTGCGGCGCGAACGGATAGAACGTGCCGCGCTTGTACAGGTAAACGAGCCCGAGCGGGTGGCCCGCCTCGTCGTGGAAACCGAGGATCGTGCACAGCAGCTGCGGCCCGAAGCCGCCGTTCTGCAGCGACGAGTTCACCGCGTGCAGGTCGGTGACGAGCCCTTCGACGTCGTCAGCGGAGTGATGGCAGACCAGCCACGTGAAGCCGTACTTGTCCTCGGAGACGTCGACGGGCGTCTTGTTTTCGCCCATGTTCAGCAGGTCGCGGACGTCTTTCTCGATGTCGCTGAAGGCCTTGCCCTCGGCCGCGCGAAAGCAGACCGAGCCGGTGCCGGTCGGGGTGAAGTCCGAGCCCGCCTGCAGCGTGATCGCCGCTGACGGCAGCGCGAACAGCGCATCCAGGTTTGGCGGCACCGGCTTGGTGCGGCCGAGCAGCGCGTCGAGGAAGCCCACCCGGCTAGCCTGCGCTGCTGCCGAGCTGCTTGGAGATCTTGTCCAGCTGCGCCAGCCGCTTCTCCAGGCTGGGGTGCGTGGAGAACATGTTGGACAGGCTCGTCTGGCCCTTCTTGCCGGAGAACGCCGGCGTGAAGTAGAACGCGTTCAGCGGCTCGGCCTGGCGCAGGTCCCTGGTCGGGATCCTGGCCATGTCGCCGGTCACCTTGACCAGCGCGCTGGCCAGCGCCGACGGCTGGCCGGTCAGGAGCGCGCCGGACCGGTCGGCCGACAGCTCCCGGTACCGCGACAGCAGCCGGATCAGCAGGAAGCTGACCGCGTACACGACGATGCCCACCAGCATCACGACCAGCATGACCGGCAGGGCGTTCTGGTTGTTGTTGTTGCCGCCGCGGCCCCGGCCGCCGCCGCCGAAAAGCTCCGAGTAGAACGCGAACCTGACCAGCAGCGCCGCGATGATGCCGAGGAACGACGCGATCGTCATCACAGCGACGTCCTTGTGCGCGACGTGCGACATCTCGTGCGCAAGCACGCCCTCGAGTTCCTTGTCGTCCAGCCGCTGCAGCAGGCCCTCGGTAACGCACACCACGGCCACCTTGCTGCTGCGGCCGGTCGCGAACGCGTTCGGCATGGCGACCGGCGAGATCGCCACCCTCGGCTTGGGCATGTCGGCGAGAGCGCAGATCCGGTCGATGATGCCGTGCAGCTCCGGCGCCTGCTGCGGCGTGACCAGCCGGGCCCTCGCGGTGTTCAGCGCGATCTTGTCCGACCAGTAGTAACCGCTGAACGCCACCACCGCGGCGATCAGCAGCACGATCACGACGAGACCATCGCCGGCGCCACCGCCGCCGTGCCGGTTCCCGTACGCGAACAGCACGAAGTACAGGGCGATGAAAAAGCCCGTGAAGACGAGCCCGAGCAGGAACATCGTCGCGCCCATGCGCGCGATCAGGCCCGGGTCGCTTGCGTAGCGAGTGCGCGCCATCTGCGGCGCCTCCCTTTCGTTGCGGCTCGTCCAGCTCATCGGGCGGGCCGTCTCGCTCCATTACATCTCAGCCGCCGGAGTTATCTGCACGAAACGGGTCCGTTGTGCGATGGGTCTCCGGGCCGCCGGGCCGGCGCGAGCCGGCCACCCGGTACAACGCCGCGGCCGGCAATGGCGTTCCTGCCCGCCAGACCCTCTCAGCAAGCACCCAGCTCGCCAGGAGCCTGCCCCCAGGAACGGGACTGGCGGGCCGATGGCCGGGCACCCGGCGCCGGGATCAGCCCGGGATCAGCCCGTCGCCCGCCAGCAGCTTGCGGACGTCTGCCATGGTCGCGCCCTCGCCGGGCAGGATCAGCTCGGACGGCTCGAGCGCGCCCGGCTCAACCGGCCTGCCGATCGCCCGGACCCGCTCCAGCAACTCCTCGAGCGCTGGCTTGAAAGCCGACTCGTCGTTGCGCTCGACCGTCGACTCGAGCCTGGAGTCGAGCTCGTTCAGCTCGTGCGCCGCCGAATCGTCGACGCGCAGCTGGCCCTCGCCGAGGATCCGGACGATCATGTCCCATCACCGGCCTGCGGCTGCTCGGCGGGCTGGACAGGCTGGGCGGGCTGGACAGGCTGGGAGGCTGGTGCAGCCTGGCCCTCGGCCGGCGTGGTGCCGGCCTGGGTGCCGTTCGCGGTGCCCTCGATCTGGCGCGGCCCGCTGCCCTGGGAGAGCTCGCCCTTCATCCGCGCCAGCTCGGCCTCGACGTCGTGGCCCGCACCCATCCGGTCCAGCTCGGCCTGGATGTCGTCGCGGGGCCCGCCGACCATGTCGTCGAGCGCGCCGGAGGCCATCAGCTCGTCGATCGCGCCGGCGCGCGCCTTCATCTGCTCGGTCTTGTCCTCGGCCCGCTGGATTGCCAGGCCGACGTCGCCCATTTCCTCGGAGATGCCGGTAAACGCCTCGTTGATCCGGGTCTGTGCCTCGGCCGCGGTGTATGTGGCCTTGATGGTCTCCTTCTTCGTGCGGAAGGCGTCCACCTTG
>JASHQP010000063.1 GCA_030039095.1 Streptosporangiaceae bacterium | reverse complement strand
GAGCGGATCGGCGAGGTAGTCGGGGGCACCACCCCGGCGCTCCTGCGGCTGCTGCTGCGGCGGCTCTCCCGGGTATCCAGCAGGTCCTTGCCGCGAGTCGGGGGCCGGCGCCGGCGCCGGTGGCTCGGCCGGGTACAGCCCGGAACCGCCCCGGCTGGGCATGGGCCCGGCCGGGTAGTCGGAAACCCCGGTCCGCGGGCCCGCCGCCTCGGCGAGGTAGTCGGGGGCCCCGCCCGGGAAGTCAGCAGGCCCGGGCTGCATCATCTGGCCGGACATCGGGCCCATGGCGCCGACCTGTGCCGTGGCATCGCCGGGAGCGCCGCCAAACGCCTGGCCCGGCGCTTCCCCGTCCCATCCGGACTGCCCGCCCGGGCCACGCTGCAGCGTCTCCACCATTCTCGGCAGGTCGGCAATGGCGAGCCGGAAGGTGCCGGTGCACATTCCGCCCTGCCAGATGCTCAGGACCGCCACTCCGGTGTCCGCGTACCAGCTGAGCCGCATGCTCCGGGAATTGCCCCGAACGTCGAAGAAAACCTCGCCCAGACGGGGCAGCGGGGCAGCATCCGATGCCGACATGGTGCCCATGGTTACGCCGAACCAACGCCTTTGTCTACCTTGATCGCGACTCTCGCCAGCCGTAGCAGGGGCCGGCCACCTCGTACGGTCTCAGCCAGATTCCCGATCTTGCCTGCATGAGCACTGGCACAGATGGCATGATTGTGCGTCGGCTCGCTGACGGTCGGCGGCATCGGCCGCCGCATCGCGCACCGGTCATGCCCTGAGCTCGCGGGAACACTACGGCCACGTAATGCGTTTCATCTTGCGACGGGGCGAATGCCGTATCACGCGAGAATTTATGCGTCCAGCGAGCCGGACGCTCGGCTAGGCGAGGAACTACACGGTGAGCTGGTTGAGGAGAGTTGTTCATGTCTGAGGTGCGCCGTCAGGCGGTCCTGATTCCGCGGCCGAACTGGGGCTGGCAAGACGACGCTGCGTGCCGCGGCAAGGATACCGTGCTCTTCTTCGGCCCAGATGGCGAGCGGCAGCCCGAGCGGGACATCCGGGAGAGCAAGGCCAAGACTATTTGTGCCGCATGTCCGGTCCGGACGGAGTGTCTGGATTACGCGGTGAGCCGTCCGGAGAAGTACGGCACCTGGGGCGGGCTGAACGAGGACGAGCGGTCCGCCGAGCGCCGCCGCAGGATGCGCCGCGCGAACGCGGCCTGACCGGCCCAGCCCCGACCGGGCGACGTCGGGCCCCTGGCCACGGCACCCGTTCTGGCCCCCAGCCACCGCACTCAACCAGGCCCCGCCGCCGAGACAGTTGATGCGTGGCGCGCGACAATGAAAGCATGATCTGCCTGTCGTGCCGCCAGCAGCACCATGAGAAGTGCCCGGGCGGGACGTGGTGTGACTGCCAGCACCGGCAGCCGGATGCCGATGCCGAGCCGAAGCTCGGCTGGGTCCGGCAAGGCTGATCCGGCCCGGGCGGAATAGCCACGACTGCCGCGAAGTTGTGCTGTTGCAGGAGTTCGCCTCACACATGGGAGCCAGCGCTTTGTCTCGGGAACCGGCTCGGCGACCGTCACATGCTGCTTCGCGGAAGGGCCCGGTGTCCCGGGCTGATCCGCTGCTCGTCATCCGCAGGCACGTCGATTTCCTTCGCATCGGGAGCGCGCTCTGTCTCCCGTGGACGCTGTCCACAGCCCGTCAATCCTGACGGGCGCGTGCCGCGAGCAGCGTTCCCGGCCATGATCCGGACGTAAGCGGAGTAATCCCCCCGCGCAAGCTGCCGCCAGCAGTGTCCAGGCACGCGCCCCGTGACCGAAGGGACGCAGTACATGCCAGCGCCGATCAGCACAGCTCCTACCGAGCCCGCCCAGGCTCCCCTGCCCGCCGAACCAGCCCTGCCCGATGCCAGGAGCCAGCGCAGCCGCCGCCAGGGCCGAGGTGACGGTCAGTGGGGTCTTGGCTACCGCGAGCCGCTGAACAAGAACGAGGAACTCAAGAAGAACGACGACGGCCTGAACGTCCGCGACCGGATCATCAACGTCTACGCCAAGCACGGCTTCGACTCCATCGACCCGGCCGACCTGCGCGGGCGGTTCCGCTGGTTCGGCCTGTACACCCAGCGCCGGCCGGGCGTCAGCGGCGGCAAGACCGCCGTCCTGGAGCCCGAGGAACTCGACGACACGTTCTTCATGATGCGGATCCGCATCGACGGCGGCCAGCTCAGCAGCGAGCAACTGGCCACGATCGCTGACGTCTCCCGGCGGTTCGCCCGGGGCACCGCCGACGTGACCGACCGCCAGAACATCCAGCTGCACTGGGTGCGGATCGAGGACGTGCCCGAGATCTGGGACGCCATCGAGTCCGTCGGGCTGTCCACGACCGAGGCCTGCGGCGACACGCCCCGGGTGATCCTGGGCTGCCCGCTGGCCGGCATCGACGCCGAGGAGATCATCGACGCGACGCCTCAGCTCCGCCAGACGGCCGCGCGTTACGTCGGGGATCCCGCGTTCTCCAACCTGCCGCGCAAGTACAAAACCGCGATGAGCGGCTGCGCGGCGCAGTGCACGATCCACGAGATCAACGACATCGCATTCGTCGGCGTGATCGGGCCGGACGGCGAGCCGGGCTACGACCTGTGGGTCGGCGGCGGGCTCTCCACCAACCCCATGATCGGCAAGAGGCTGGGCGCCTTCGTCACGCCAGACCAGGTGCCCGACGTCTGGGCGGGCGTCACGGCGATCTTCCGCGATTACGGCTACCGCAGGCTGCGGCACCGCGCCCGGCTCAAGTTCCTGATGGCCGACTGGGGCCCGGAGCGGTTCCGGGAGGTCCTCGAGCGCGACTACCTGGGCCACCCGCTGGCGGACGGGCCCGCGCCCAAGGCCCCGGGCAGCGGGCAGCGCGACCACGTCGGCATCCACATGCAGCGGGACGGCCGGTACTACGTCGGCTTCGCTCCCCGGGTGGGGCGGATGTCGGCCGGCAAGCTCGACCTGGTCGCCCGCCTGGCCCTGCGCTACGGCAGCGGCCGGGTCCGGACCACCACCGAGCAGAAGATGGTGATCCTTGACGTCCCGGAGGACCGGACCGCCGCGCTGGCCGCCGAGCTCACGGCCGCCGACCTGCCGGTGACGCCGGGCGTGTTCCGGCGGAACACCATGGCCTGCACCGGCATCGAGTTCTGCAAGCTGGCGATCGTCGAGACGAAGCAGCGGGCCTCCGATCTGATAGCGGAGCTGGAAGGTCGGCTGCCCGGCTTCAGCGAGCCGATCACGATCAACGTCAACGGCTGCCCCAACTCGTGCGCCCGGATCCAGACCGCCGACATCGGCCTCAAGGGGACGCTGATCACCCTTCCCGGGGGCGAGCAGGTGGAGGGCTTCCAGGTCCACCTGGGCGGAAGCCTGGACGGCGGCGACGGCGAGGGCTCAGGCTTCGGCCGCAAGGTACGCGGGCTGAAGACCACCGCCGACGGTCTTCCCGGCTACGTCGAGCGCGTGCTGCGCAGGTTCGAGGCAACAAGGGCACCAGGTGAGACGTTCGCCACATGGGTAGCCAGGGCACCGGAGGAGGACATAAAGTGAGTATTCAGGCCTTTCCGGCAGAGCGCGCAGTCCCGTTCTATTGCCCCTATTGCGGCGAGGAAGACTTGGAGCCCCAGGAAGCGGATGGCGAATGGCGTTGCCGCAGTTGTGTGCGCTCGTTCCGGCTACGCTTTGCGGGAACCGGAGCCATCCGAGGAGCGCACCGGTGAGCCGCGACGTGATCGGGGCAGAATCAGCGGATAGTGACGTGACGACGCCCGCGGGCCGGGAGGAAGCCATCCGCATGGAGAGGCTGGCCGACGAGGCGGCGCAGAAGCTGGCAGGCGCGCCCGCCGAAGAGGTGGTCCGGTGGGCCGTCGAGACCTTCGGCGGCCGGATCTGCATTACCTCGTCGATGACCGACGCCGTGCTCGTTCACCTGGTGTCACAGGTGCGCGAGGGCGTTGACGTGATCTTCCTCGACACCGGCTACCACTTTGCCGAGACGATCGGCACCAGGGACGCGGTCTCCACGGTCTACCCGGTCAACGTGATCAACGTCACGCCCGAGCAGACCGTCGCCGAGCAGGACGAGCAGATGGGCCCGCGGCTGTACAGCCGCAACCCGGATCTGTGCTGCTACCTGCGCAAGGTGGTGCCGCTGGAGCGGGCGCTCGAGCCATACGACGCGTGGTTCACCGGGGTCCGCAAGGAGGAGACCGACGCCAGGAGCGACACCCGCGTGGTGCACTGGGACGCCAGGCGGGAGATGGTGAAGGTCAACCCGATCGTCGACTGGACTCAGGAGCAGGTCGACGCCTACATCGCCGCCCACGGGATCCTGGTCAACCCGCTGCTCTACGACGGCTATCCGTCGATCGGGTGCGCGACCTGCACCGTCCGGGTCGAGGCCGGCGCCGACGCCCGGAGCGGGCGCTGGGCCGGCACCGGCAAGACCGAATGCGGCATCCACCTCTGACCACGCGCCGCTCCTGGCCCCCGCTGATCGCCGTCGCGCACGGCAGCAGGGATCCCCGGGCAGCGGCCGCCGTCAGTGACCTGATGGGCCTGGTCCGTGGGCGCGCTGGAGCGCTGGGCCTGGATGCCCGCGCGGCCTTCCTC
>JASHQP010000671.1 GCA_030039095.1 Streptosporangiaceae bacterium | reverse complement strand
TGTTCTGCTCCAACGCCGGGATCATCGTCGACGGCGGCGTCGAGGTCGCTGACGAGGCGTGGTCGCGGATCTGGGCGATCAACGTGCAGGCGCACGTCTACGCGGCCCGGGCGCTGCTGCCCGGCATGCTGGCCAGGGGCGAGGGCTACCTGGTCATCACCGCGTCGGCGGCGGGCCTGCTCACCGAGCTCGGCTCGGCCCCGTACTCGGTGACCAAGCACGCCGCGGTCGGGCTCGCCGAGTGGCTGTCGATCACCTACGGGGACCGGGGCCTGCGCGTCTCGTGCCTGTGCCCGCAGGCGGTGCGCACGAACCTGATCGCCACGAGCCACCGCGAGGTCAGCGCGATGCCGCCGGAGCGGACCGGCCTGGGCACGCCGCAGGCCTCGGTGGACGGCGTGCTGACCGCGGAAGACGTCGCCGCGTGCGTCATCGAGGGCATCGGCGACGAGCGCTTCCTGATCCTGCCGCACCCCGAGGTCGCCACGTACGAGCAGCGCCGGGCCGGTGACCGGGACCGGTGGCTGCGCGGCATGCGCCGCCTGCAGGCCCGCCTCGGCGGGCCCAGCTAGCGGCCCGGCTACGACCAGAACGCGTCGTTCGCGTAGAGGCCGGCCGGGTAGGTCCAGACCCCGGCCACGGCCCTGGCGGTCAAGGCCGGTCAGGTCTCCCGGAGCGCCGCTCCGATGGCCGCGCAGCAGGCGTGCAGCCTCTCACCGAGTCCGGGCAGGTCGAGCCGGTGCATGCGGCCGGTGAGCCCGGAGATCGAGATCGCGCCGGCCGGCCGGCCGGCGGTGCCGCCGATCGCCGCGGCCACGCACGTGAGCCCGGTCTCGATCTCTTCCTCGTCGATCGCGTAGCCTCGCCGCCTCGTCGCCTCTAGTTCCGCGTCCAGGTCCCGGCGGGTGATGATGGTCTTCTCGGTGAAGCGCTGGTAGGGCTCCGGCCCGAGCAGGACTTCGCGCAGCGCCACCGGCGAGTCCGCGAGCACGGCCTTGCCCAGGGCGCTGCAGTGCGCGGCGACGGTCATGCCCAGCGACGGCAAGCTGCGCAGCGCATAGCCACCCTCGAGCACGGCCTCGTAAACCAGCCGGCTGCCGTGCACACCGACCAGGTTGACGGTCTCACCGGTCGCGTTGCGCAGGTCGGCCATGGGCGGCTCGGCGAGGCGGGTGATCGCCGACTGCGTGGCGAGCGCCGCCAGCGAGCGGGCGCTGGGGCCCAGCCGGTAGGTGTGGCGCTCCGCCACGTGCTCGGCGAACCCGTGGGATCGCAGCGTCTCGAGGACACGGAAGATCGTGGTCCGCGACGTGCCCAGTTCCTTGGCTAGCTCGGCCAGCCGCACCTCGCCGCGGCGGGCGATCAGGTGCAAGGCGGCGAGCCCGCGGTCGAGCGAGCTGAGCGTGTTCCCCTGCGACGTCCGGACCGCCATGCCCCGTTGACCTTCCACTATGCCGTGTTTCCGGCACGTTACAACCTGGTCGGAATCTTGACCCGATATCGGATGCGCAGCTAGCGTACCGATATACGGTGCAAACTGTTTCAGTATACGTAACAACTGATCGGGCGCTAGTGTGGCACGAACCCGGATCTACTTCGTCTCCGACGTGCACGCGTCGGAGCGCTGCTGGCTGAAGTTTCTCGCGGCGCCCAAGTTCTACAAGGCCGACACCGTGATCGTCGGCGGCGACATCACCGGCAAGTTCATCGTCCCGATCCGGGCCCAGGCCAACGGCAACTGGTTCGTGGAGAACTTCCTCGGGCGGCAGTGGCGGCTGAAGACCCGCGAGGAGCTAGCCAAGCTCGAGGCGCACATCGCCGACACCGGCCAGTACGCGTTCGAGACCACGGACGAGGAGTACGCGGAGTACGAGGGCGACCAGCCGAAGATCGACGAGCTGTTCCGCGCGCTCGCCCTCGAGCGGGTCCGGCACTGGGTGGACATGGCCGAGGACCGGCTCGGCCCGGCCGGGATCCGGTGCCTGGTCAGCGCCGGGAACGACGACTTCTACGAGGTCGACGAGCTGCTGCAGGCGTCCAGCCTGATCCAGAACCCCGACGGCAAGGTGCTCGACCTGGGCGACGGCTTCCAGATCATGGGGATCGGCTACGGCAACCCGACGCCGTGGAACTGCCCGCGCGACATTCCGGAAGCAGAGCTGGCCGCCAAGATCGCAAAAGTCGCCGACACCGTCGAGCGGCCCGACCGGACCATCTTCAACCTGCACGTTCCGCCGCACGGCAGCGGCCTGGACTTCGCGCCCGAGCTGGACAGCGAGCTGCGGATGGTGATGTCCGGCTCGGGGCCGCACATGATCCCGGTCGGCAGCACGGCGGTGCACGACGCGATCATGCACTACCAGCCCATGCTCGGGCTGCACGGGCACATCCACGAGTCCAGGGGCGTGCGGAAGCTGGGCCGGACCAGGGTCGCGAACCCGGGCAGCGAGTACGGCGAGGGCGTGCTCGACGGCGTGCTGATCGACCTGGACTCCCGGCGCGGGGTCACAGACATGCAGCTGACATCCGGGTGAGCGCCGGCCCGGTGCGGCAGAGAGGAGCCCCCTGATGGATTCGACGGAGCCACGCATCGTCGAGGTGCCCGGCGTCTTCACCCGCGCCAGCTCCGGGCTGGTGCGCCAGGTGTCGACCAGCGACACCATCTACTACGGCGCCATGGCGATCACGATCGCCTACATGGTGTTCATCGTGACCGCCTGGCCCAGCTACCCCGGGTCGTCCATGGAACTGGCCACGCTGCTGGTCGTGGTCGGCGGCTCGCTGCTCGGCGTCGTCTACGCCCTGTTCGCCTCCGTCTACCCGCGGTCCGGCGGCGAGTACGTGTTCCTGTCCCGGGTGGTGCACCCGTCCGTGGGCTTCGTGATCAGCTTCATCCAGGCGTTCTGGTACGCGTTCTACTTCGGCCTGAACGGCGCGTTCTTCGCCATCTACGGGCTCGCGCCGCTGTTCGTCGTGCTCGGCCTGCAGATGCACAGTTCGGGGCTGACCAGCGCCGGGACGTGGTTCTCGGGCCACAACGGGATCTTCGTCATGGGCTCGCTGATGATCCTCTTCATCGGCTTCATGGTCTACCGCGGCATGCGCGGGTTCTTCCGGCTGCAGCGCTGGGCCGGGCTGTTCGCGCTCGGCAGCGTGGCGCTCACGCTCGTGCTGCTGATCCTCGGCAGCGCCGGGGTGCTGCACTTCGCCACGAACTTCAACGCGATCGCCGGCTCGGGCGCCTACGCCGCCGTGTCGAAGGCCGCGGCGGCCCCCGGCTTCGGCCTGGTCGCGACGTTCAACTTCATGGTCTGGCCCGCGTTCTCGATCCTGTTCTCGGTGAACATGGTGTCGTTCAGCGGTGAGGTCAAGAACGTGCGGCGCGGCCCGCTGATCGGCATCGTCGGATCGATGATCTTCACCGGCGTGCTGATGATCCTGCTGATGGTCTTCGGCCGCGGTGCGTTCGGCGACCGCTTCCTGCTCGCCGCGCCCGCGTCCGCGAAGGTGCCGGTGCCGCCGTTCCTCAACGTGTTCGCGTCGATCCTCGGCAACAACCCGGTCCTCACGATCCTGATCAGCCTCTGGGTGGTGTTCGTCATCCCGTTCGCGCTCGGCAGCAACGTCATCTACTCGTCGCGGGCGATGCTGGCGTGGGGCCTTGACGGGGTGGCGCCGCGGTCGTTCGCGAACGTGTCCGAGCGCAGGCACACGCCGGTGTTCGCGATCGTCACGCTGGTCGTGCTGGCCGAGATCGCGCTGGCCATCTTCACGTACACCACGCTGGTCGCGATCCTGTCCGGGTTCCTCGGCTTCGCGATCGCGTTCCTGGTCGTCTGCCTCGCTGGCGTGTTCTTCCCGTTCACGCACAAGCAGACGATGGAGCGCTCGCCCGCCAACATCAGGATCGCCGGGATCCCGCTGATGACGATCTGCGGCGTGCTGGCCGCCCCGTTCATCGGCTTCATCGCCTACCGTACGGCCGTGGACAAGGCACTCGGCGCGAACGCGCACATCTCGCTGATCGTCAACGGCATCCTGATCGCCGTTGGATTCGGCTGGTTCTACGCGCTGCGCTGGTACCGCAAGCACCGCGGCGAGGACGTCGACCGCCGGTTCAAGGAGATCCCGATTGAATGAGGGCCCGCCGGCCGCCGCGGCGCCGCTGCTCCAGGAGGCGGACGGGATCCTGGCCGAGTCGGCGGGCCGCGGGCTGGCCCTGCGGCTGGCCGGCTCGGCCGGCATTCTGCGGCACTGCCCGGCCTGCTGCGCCGGGGCCGTGGCGCTCGGCCGGGACCTCCCGCGCGACCTGGACTTCTTCGCGTACCGCAAGCAGGAGCGCGAGCTGGGACGGATGTTCGCTGACCTCGGCTACGCCGCCGACCCAAGTGTCGCGTTCAGCCAGGAGTACGGGATCGACCGGCTGATCTACACCGGGCACGCGGCCGCGACCAAGATCGACGTGTTCCTCGACGTGCTGCGGATGTCGCACACGATCGACTTCAAGGGCCAGCTGGGCGGCGCCGGGCCGGCCGCGCCAGCGGCCGACCTGCTGCTGTCCAAGCTGCAGATCCACGAGATCACCGAGAAGGACGTCAAGGACATCGGTGCGCTGCTCGCGGCGCACCCGCTCGACCAGCTCGACGCCGGGCGGGTGCTGGGCCTGACCGGGCACGACTGGGGACTGTGCCACACCGCGACGGCGAACCTCACGCTGGCCGGTGAGCTGCTGGCCGGGTGGTCCTCTGCCGGGGACGTCGCGGCCACGGGTGCGGCCCGGGCCGGCGAGCTGCGCGAGCGCATCGAGCAGGCGCCGAAGTCGCTGCGCTGGAAGGCGCGCGCCCGCGTCGGGACCAGGGTGCGCTGGTACGAGGATGTCGGCGACGCCGAGCAGCAGGGCCAGGGCGACGCAGGGCTACGGGAGAGGTGACGCCGCGATGAGCGAGCATGACCAGGATCTGCTGCTCGAGCACCTGACCTGGACCGAGGCGCAGGCCGCGCAGCAGGCCGGGCGCGTGCTCATCATCCCGATCGGAGCGATCGAGGCGCACGGCCCGCACCTGCCGCTCGCCACCGACGCGATCGTGGCGTTCGAGCTCGCCCGCCGGGTGGCGAGGCGGCACGGTGCGGTCGTGGCGCCCGCCATGTGCTACGCCGCCCGGTCGTCGCCTCGCAGCGGCGGCGGCGGGCGGAACCTCGCGGGCTCCACCGGCCTCACCGGCCGGACGCTGATCAGCGTGGTCCATGACACCGCGTCCGAGTTCTTCCGCAACGGGTTCCGCCGCATCGCGTGCCTGAACGGCCACTACGAGAACGCCACGCCGGTCTACGAAGCGCTCACCGAGGCCATCGAGCCGTACCGGCAGACCTGCAAGGCGATCCTGGTCAACTGGTGGGAGCAGGTCAGGCCGGAGGACATGGACCGGATCTTCACCGACGAGTTCCCCGGCTGGGAGGCTGAGCACGCCGGGGTGGCCGAGACGTCGCTGATGGAGGAGCTCCGCCCGGACCTGGTGCGCTCGTCGCTGAAGGGCAAGGGCGGCACGCCGCGCGCGGTGGCGTACGACATCTTCCCGACGCCGGACGACGTGGTCCCGCCCAACGGCGTGCCGTGGCGCTCCGATCCCGCGTCACCCGAGATCGGGCGGTACCTTGCCGGTGTGCTCACCGACCGGATCTGCGACATCCTCGGCCACGAATTCCCGCAGCACCCGGCGGGGCAGGGAGAGGTGACAGCTCATGGCGGCTGAGGCCAATGGCCGCGCGACCGCGCCGCAGACGGTATCGGCGACCGCAGCGTCGCTGACCGAGTCGGTGATCAGGGAGATGACCAGGCTCGCGCTGCAGCACAACGCGATCAACCTGGCCCAGGGCTTTCCCGACTTCCCCGCCCCTGACCAGGTCAAGAGGGCCGCGGTCGCCGCGATCGAGGAGGACCTGAACCAGTATCCGATCACCTGGGGGCAGGTCTCGATTCGCGAGGCGCTCGCGGACAAGTACCGCCAGCACTACGCGATGGTCGTCGACCCTGAACGCGACGTGTGCGTGACCTGCGGCGCCACGGAAGCCATGATCGCCGCGATGGTCGGCTGCGTCGACCCGGGCCAGGAAGTGATCGTCTTCGAGCCGTTCTACGAGAACTACGGGGCGGCCGCGGCGATCGCCGGAGCGGTGCCGCGTTACGTCACCCTGCGCGAGCCCGGCTGGTCGTTCGACGAGGCCGAGCTCGCCGCCGCGTTCACCAGCCGGACCCGCGCGATCGTGATCAACACGCCGGGCAACCCGACCGGCAAGGTATTCAGCGCGGAGGAGCTGGCCGCGATCGCCCGGCTGTGCCAGCGGCACGGGGTGCTGGCGATCACCGACGAGATCTACGAGCACATCGTCTACGACGGCGCGCGGCACATCCCGATGGCCACGGTCGCGGGCATGGAGGACCGCACGATCACGATCAGCGCGCTGTCCAAGAGCTACGCGGTCACCGGCTGGCGGGTCGGCTGGGCGATCGCGCCGCCCGACCTGACCAACGCGATCCGCCGCGTGCACGACTTCGTCACGGTCGGGGCGCCGACGCCGTTCCAGGAGGCCGGGGCGGTGGCGCTGCGGCTGCCGGGTTCCTACTATGACCAGCTGGCCGCCGACTACACCGAGCGCCGCGACCTCATGCTGGACATCCTGGCCACGGCCGGGCTCGAACCGGCGTCCACGCCGTCTGGCGCCTACTACGTCATGTGCGACGCGTCGGTGCTGGGCATGGGCGACGACACCGCGACGGCGCGCGCGCTCACCCGCGAGGTCGGCGTGGCCAGCGTGCCGGGCTCGTCGTTCTACTCGCGGCGCGAGCTCGGCCGCTCCAAGATCCGGTTCTCCTACAGCAAGAGGCTCAGCACGCTGCACGAGGCGGGCAGGCGGCTCGCACGGCTTGCCCCCGACCCGACCTGACCGGCGGCGGAGCGTCGCGTTGCGGCCCCTGGGTTTACGAGGGGGGCGACGGGCAGGCCGCGTCGGACATCCCGCCGTGGTGCGAGTGGTGCGACAGCATCTCGGAGGACTGGTCGCTGCCCGCCTTCAGCCCCGCTACCAGCGGGGAGTGCGCGAGCACGACCGCGCCGGCGACCATGGCCAGCAGCGACAGCGCCTCGAGCGGCCCCCACGCGCCGGTGGTGCGCAGGTTGTCGCCGAACAGGCCGACGCCGACCAGGATGCTGGCCACGGGGTCGACGAGGACGATCGTGGACTGCGAGGCGACGAGCGGGCCCGCGTGAATCGCGTTCTGGGCCAGGAACACGGCGAGCGCCCCGAACACGGCCAGCGCGTAGGTCTGCCAGTGCCGGTACAGGCCGGTCCAGTCGGACGCGGCGAACCCGGACACCACCTTCGTGCAGGCCGCGGTGAACGCGAAGCTGATCGACGCCGCGGTCCCGAACATCGCAGCCCGCCACCAGCGCGGGCCGCGCAGCGCGAGCGCGGTCGCGATCACGATGCCGCCGGCGCAGGCGCTGAGGGCGATCAGCCACTCCCACAGGGGCGGGGACAGCGTTCCGTCCACCGGGTCGGCGAAGTAGAGGAACCCGGCCAGGCCGGCGGTCACGGCGATCACGCCGGTCCACTCGCGGGTGCCCATCCGGAACCCGAACCAGGCCACCAGCACGACGACGAGGAACACCAGCTCGGTGGTCAGGATCGGCTGGACCTCGGACAGCCGGCCCAGGTGCAGAGCCACGGCCTGGAGCAGGAACGAGATGATCATCAGCGCGAACCCGGCGAGCCAGATCCCGCGGCGCACCGCGTACGTGATCAGGCTGAACCGCAGCGTGGCGGCGGGAGGCGCCGCCTCGATGCCCTTCCGCTGGAACACGCTGGTCAGGGCGTTAGCGAGGGCAGCGGCCAAGGCCAATACGAAAACCATGGTCCCCGCTAACCCCGCTCCCGAAAGGCCCGTTCCCGTCTGCCTGCCCGCAGACTGCTTTTCATGAAGTTCTGCCCAGAAAACACATGTATCATACAGCTATCTTGGTCAGCATACCGCGACGGAGCTGATTGGCGTAGTGGATAACAGGCCAGATGGCACCGACGCCATTGGGACCATCGAGCTCGAGCTCGCCAAGCTGGTCCGTCACCTCGAGACGTTCGGCCGGCGCAGCTCGCTGTACGTGCGCGTGGACCGGGCCGGCTACCTCGCGATGCGCGTCCTCGACGACCGCGGGCCCATGAGCACCAACGCGCTGGCCCAGGCCCTGCACCTGGACGCGTCGACGGTCACCCGGCAGATCGCCCCGCTGGAGCGCGGCGGGCTGATCGAGCGCAGCCGCGACCCCGCCGACGGCCGGTCGTCGAGCATCACGCTGACCGGCGAGGGGCGCCGCTGCATGGCCGACGTGAAGCACGAGCGGCTGCGGTGCATCGAGGCGCTGGTGAGCGACTGGGACGGCGATGATCAGGCCGGCCTCGCGGCCGCGCTGGCCCGGCTCAACTGGTCGCTGGCCGAGAGCGTGGCCGAGTCGGGCAAGCGCGCGCAGTGCCCGCGCGCGGGGTGATGCTGTGAGAGGCTCAGCCGCGCCATCAGGCGTTCGATTTTCGAGATCTAGGAGAGTTACGGGCAGATGCTGCGCGAAAGTCTCCTAGATCTTTGAAAAACGCGACTTCAGGCCGGCGGCGGCGAGCACCTCGGCGGTCGGCCGCGGGCTGGTGCGCACGCCGGCGGCGGCGCCCTTGATCAGGCACTGGCCTAGCGCCCGGCGGTCCCGCGACGTGGCGAACGTCCGCGCCCAGCGGCGCAGGGTGGAGCCCCCGTACAGAACGCGCTCGAGGGGCGCCAGCGGCGCACGGGTCCTCAGCGTCCAGATCTTGTTTCTGACCTCGTAGAAGAAGCGCTGGCCGGGATCATGGTCGGTGGCGCCGAAGACCGCGGTCTTGTGTACCACGGTGCTCGCCGGGCAGAGCAGGCCGACGTTGCCGCGCAGCACCCGGGTGGTGAACTCGAAGTCGTCGTTCCACAGGAAGTAGTCCGCCTGCGGCAGGCCACGCTCCCGGCAGACGCCCGCGTCGACGAGCACCGAGACGAACGACGCCGACCGGATCGGCACGCACCCGGCCGCCGCGGCTGCCTCGCGCTCGGCCCGGCCGGCGAACGGCTTGGCCCGGGGGGTGTTCATCGGGTGGGCGCGCCCGTCGGTCCACACCACGCGGCTGGCGAGCAGCGCCGGGGGACGGTACGGCCGGGCCGGGGAGGCGGGATGGCTCTCGCGGGCCTCGAGCAGGGCCTGCAGCGCTCCCGGCTCGGGCACCGTGTCGTCATCCATGAGCCAGACGAGGTCGGCGGACGCGTCCAGGGCCAGCGCGATGCCGGAGGCGAAGCCGCCCGCGCCGCCGGTGTTGCGGGCCAGCTCGGCCACCTGGACCGATGGGAACTGCCTGCGCACCGCGGCGGCCGCGCCGTCCGTCGAGGCGTTGTCGACAACGATCACGGCGTCCGCGGGCCGGGTCTGCGCCAGGACCGCGGCGAGTGCCTCCAGCAGCAGGTCCCGCCGGTTGTAGGTGACCACGACCGCGATCACCCGGGGCCGCTGGCCGGCCGCCGGGGCCGCCGGGGCCGGTGCGGTCGCCGGGGCCGATGCGGTCGATGCGTCCCCGCCGCTGCCGCC
>JASHQP010000670.1 GCA_030039095.1 Streptosporangiaceae bacterium | reverse complement strand
CCGCCTGCTGGTCCAGGTTGGCGTCCCGGGCGATCATGCCGGCGATGACCTGGAAGCTGGCGGTGCGGTGCGTGCCGGGAATCGCGTCGAGCACGTACCTGAGATAGCCGCGGACGAGGGCGACGCGAGCCGGCAGTTCCGCCCGCGGCACGTCGAGGGCCGGGTCGATGGCTGTGAGCAGGGCGATGTCGGCGCCGTGGCCGCGTAACGGGAACGCCGGCCGGGCGGGTTCGCCGGCGGTCATTGCTGGCCCTGGCTGACGCCCAGAACCGCCCGCAGTTCGTCGGGGTCTGGGGTGATGAGCGTGTGCGGCCGGGCGCCCGGATGCAGGCCGCGGGCGACGTAGCGGGCGCGGCCGTAGCGATGAGTAGTCGTTTGATTACTGTCGGTATGCTCATTGACTTGGCGGGGGGCTTTGCGCGGCGGGGTTCGCCGCTCCTGCCCGCCGGGACGGGGAACTGGCTTATGAGCGCATCGGCGGCCGACACGGACCTGCCGACCTCACCGCTGCTTGACCGGGTCAGGCGGGGAGTCCTGGGCGAAGGCGAGCTCATGGAGGGGCCGTTCGGTCCGCGGCGGTTAACCTACGCCGACTACACGGCCTCGGGGCGATCGCTGGATTTTATCGAGGACTTCATCCGCGAGGCCGTGCTGCCCTGGTATGCGAACACCCACACCGAGAGCTCGGGGACCGGGCTGCGGACCACCAGGCTGCGCGAGGACGCACGGCTGATGATCCGCGACGCGGTCGGCGGCACAGCGGACGACCTTGTCATTTTCTGCGGCTCCGGGACGACCGCCGCGATCAGCAAGCTGATCGGCATCATGGAACTGCGGATCCCGGCCGGCCTCGACGCCCGGTACGGGCTCTCTGAGCTGATCCCGGAGTACCGGCGGCCGGTGGTGTTCGTCGGCCCGTTCGAACATCATTCCAACGAACTGCCCTGGCGCGAGTCGATCGCCGACGTCGTGGCGATCGGCGAGGATCCCGACGGCCACATCGACATGGCCGAGCTACGCCGGCAGCTCATCCACTTTGCGGGCAGGCCACTGCGCATCGGCAGCTTCTCCGCTGCCTCCAACGTCACCGGCATCCTCACCGACACCCATGCGGTCGCCAGCCTGCTGCACGAGCACGGCGCGCTGTCGTTCTGGGACTACGCCGCGGCCGGCCCCTACCTGCCGATCCGGGCGGCCGCGTCGGAGCCGGGCGCGGACGACCACAAGGACGCGGTGTTCCTGTCGCCGCACAAGTTTCCCGGCGGCCCTCAGACGCCCGGCGTCCTCGTCGTACGCCGTGAACTGGTGCGCAACGCCGTGCCCACCACTCCGGGAGGCGGGACGGTGGAGTTCGTCGACGCGGTAGAGCACAGCTACCTTGACGACCCGGTCGCGCGCGAGGAGGGCGGGACCCCGGCCATCGTCGAGTCGATCCGGGCGGGGCTCGTGCTCGGCCTCAAACAGGCCATCGGGACCGACCTGATCCAGGCCAGGGAGGAGAGTATGTGGCGCCGCGCGCTTCGCCGCTGGGGCAGCAACCCGCAGATCGAGATCCTCGGCAGCCAGCGCGCCCGGCGGCTGGCGATCGTGTCGATGCTGATTCGCCACGGCGAGGGGCGCTACCTCCACCACAATTTCGTGGTCGCCGTGCTGAACGACTTGTTCGGCATCCAGGCACGCGGCGGCTGCTCCTGCGCAGGACCGTACGGACACCGGCTGCTCGGCATCGATCGGGCCCACTCACGTGCGCTGCGCAAGGAGATCAGCAACGGCTGCGACGGGGTGAAGCCCGGCTGGGTCCGGGTCAACTTCAACTACTTCATCTCCGCAGCGGCGGCCGAGTTCATCATGGACGCGGTCGACCTGGTGGCGGCGGACGGCCATCGGCTGCTGCCCGACTACCGGTTCGATCCGCGCACCGGTCTGTGGCACCACGCGGCCGGCGTCACGAAGCCGGCGCTGCGGCTGTCCGAGTTGTGTTACGGGCCGGACGGCGAACTCGCGTACCCGGCCTGCCGTGCCCGTGCCGAGGAAGACGTCTTCCCTGGCTACCTCGAGGACGCCCGCGCGCTGTTCGCGAGCCGGGCTGCGGAGGTGCCGGACGGTCCTACCGGGCTGGCTCCCGGCGTGGAGGCCTTGCGGTGGTTTCCGCTGCCGCCCGCCTGCCTTGGCTCGTCGCAGGCCGATGCCGAGGCCGCCAAAACCGAAATGGCCGCGTCAGCCGTGAGCAGATAGCCGAACGCCGGGCCATTCCTCTCCCCTTGGAATGGCCCGGCGCTGGCTCTCCCTAACCGGTGCTAGCTTTGGCCGGCCCCAGCTAGCTCTTGACCTTCACATCGAAGAAGGCGGAGTGAGACGTGGCGAAGGTCGAGCTCCCTCCGTACCAGGCCCGCACCCGGTGCGTGCCAGTGGCCTTGAACTTGTAGGAGCAGTGCGCCTTTCCATGCGAGAGCCGTGCGGTGCAGAGCACTCGCCCGGCTGACATGAAGGTGACCTTCCCGGTAGGAGTCCTGCCGGGTGAGGTAACGGTGGCCGACAGCGTCACCCAGTGGCGGACCTTGGCGTTCTTCGGGTTCGCCGAACCACGCGTCTTCGTCGCGTGCTTGGACGGTGGAGGAGACGTGGACCCGACGGTGAGCGTCTCCGAGCCAGTTGACGTCAGGTTGTTCAGGTCGCCGGAATACGTAGCGCTGATCGCGTAACTTCCTGCCCCCAGGGTGACCGAGCACTCAGCGATGTTGGCCCCGCCGCCGGTGTAGGCGAGCGCAACGGCGCCACATCCGCTGATCGTTGCTCCGCCGTTGGAGAAGGTCACGGTCCCTGAACCGCCCGCGCTCGGCGAGATGTTGTCCATCGCCTCGCTCACCACAGTGGCCTCCAGCTCCACCACCCCTGCCTTGGCGGTTCCTGGTGAGAGGCTCGTGGTGGTGGTCTCCGGCACAACTAGTACGAACGTGCCTGACGTCGAGCCGGCGAAGGTCCCGTCGCCCGAGTACGTCGCCGTGTAGTCGATGTCGCCGAAGGTGCCGGCGCCGGGGGTGACCTGGCACGATCCGGCTCCTGCCGTCAGCGTGGCAGTGCACGAGTAGCCGGGCGGCAACGTCGCGTCGCTGGGCGAAACCGTCACGGTTCCGGTCGGCGTACCACCGCTCCCGGCCACGGTCACATCGATGGTGTAGGCATCACCGGCATGGACGGTGCCGGGACTGGTGTTGGTGATCGTGGTTGTCGTTGTGGTACCTGCCGCGGGTGCCGCGGTTGCGGCGGATGCGACGCCAGCCCACAGGCTGCATGTCGCTGCCGCGACGGCGGTCACAGACAGCAGCCTCACGGCGCCGGCGCCGAGGCGACGGCGGGCGGCCCCGGCCGTCTGCGCGCCGTCCGTGGCGGCACGGTTTAGTCTCATGCGGGGGAACCTCCTGAAGTCACGCCGATGGAAGCGGTGAGCGCAACCGCGGCCATCGGGTGGCAGCCCTCCCAGATACCCGCGTTCTCTCAGGAAATAGGACGCCTGATGGAGGTACGGCGTTTACGTCTGTGACGTCTCTATTCGGGGAAGCCTGATGAGATACCGGGCGACTTCACCGAGTATCCGAACAATAACCGGATAAAGCGTCTTCGTCGGCTATGCCTGACTGCCTGGGTGGCGCGCTCAGCCACACGCCAGAAACGCGCTCGGCACTGCCGTGACGAGCGGGGCAGCACGGGTGACCAGCTAAGCCGCTCGCCGGACGGGTGACCAGCTAAGCCGCTCGCCGGTCTGATCCGGGAACTTCGGCGCACCCATGTAGAAGTTCGGGTTCGCGGGGTGACCAGCTAAGCCGCTCGCCGGTCTGATCCGGGGCGTTCCCGTTCAAGCTCGTCGTGCGCACTGTCCTTCTGGGCGCCGGGCTCGAGCTCGCGGCCCCCGACCTGGCCCGCGCGGCCGTGCACGGAGGGATGGGCGCTGGCGTAGAAGACCATCCCGATCCACAGGAAGAGGGATGCGAACGCGACGATGGGGATGACAACGGGGGCTAGTGCCGATCCGGTCATGGCAGGCACCTCCAGGGCTTATTGCACCGCTGTCGTTCCGCCGCGCGCATCACCCACGCAGGGTGAAGCGGGGTGAAGCGGGTGATCGCGGCCTCGATCGCGGGCCGCCTGTTCATTTATCGCGGACCGCTTGTTCGTTTACAGTGCGCTGGGAGCACTCGCGGAGA
>JASHQP010000669.1 GCA_030039095.1 Streptosporangiaceae bacterium | reverse complement strand
CGGCGGCGGTCATCGGGGACTGCGCCAGGTAGATCGCGGCGAGCTCGGCACACGCCACGATCTGCGGCAGGTCTTCCTCGGTCACGGTCTCGTCGCCGTTCAGCACCCACAGGTAGCCGAGCAGCTCCCGGCCGGAACGCAACGGCACGCACCACCGCGGCAGCATGTCGGCCTCTGGCGCGGCCGGGGTCCGGACGGGCCCACGCGCCCGGGCCAGGCCGAGCCGTGCGACCACGGCCCTGGCGGCCGGGTCGACCTCATGCTGCAGGATCGTGCGCATCCGCGTTCCGTCGACCTGCCCCTGGGCGCTCCACCAGATCGGCCGGTGCCTGGCGTCCTCGACCAGCACCGGGTGGGCCAGCGAGGCGCCGAGCTCGTCGACGGCCGACTGCACGTCCCGCACGCCGTCACCGCCCTCTGTGGTGGTCTGGGGAGGGAGCCCCCTGCCGCTGTGGTGGCCGGGGAGGGACCCCTCGGCCGTTTCCGACAATCGTAGGAAACCTGTGAGCGAAGTTCCGCAGGGGAGCCGAAGCCCCCGGGGTGCGCGGCTGTCTACAGTGCGGGTGTCGGCCTGACCAGGCACGGCGCTCGACGTTCCGGGAGGTCGTCATGACCGCAACCGCAGGCCGGACCGCGCTCTTCCCGATCGGCCCTACGGCGCCGCTGGCCTTCGCCGCGGGCTCGCCCGAGCGGGCACGGGTCGCGGCCGCGCTGAAAGAGGTCCGCCAAGCCGATTACGACGTGCCGAACGTCATCGGCGGCGAGGAGGTGCGCACCGGACGGCGGGCACCCATCGTGACCCCGCACGATCACTCCCGCGAGCTCGGGCACGTCCACTGGGCCGGGGAGGCCGAGACCGCCCGGGCGATCGAGGCGGCACTGAGAGCGTCGAAGTGGTGGGGCAGGCTGCCGTGGGAGCAGCGGGCCGAGCCGTTCCTGCGGGCCGCGGACATGCTGCAGCACGGGCCGTGGCGGGACCGGCTGAACGCGGCCACCATGCTGGAGCTGTCGAAGACCACCTACCAGGCCGACATCGACGCCGCCTGCGAGACCGTGGACTTCCTGCGCGCGAACGTCAAGAACATGCTCAGCATGTACGAGGTCCAGCCGGGGTCGCAGCCCGGCGTGTGGAACCAGGCCGAGTACCGGCCGCTCGAGGGGTTCGTGTTCGCGGTATCGCCATTCAACTTCACCTGCATGAACAACCTGGCCTTCGGCCCGGCCGTGCTCGGCAACACCGTGGTCTGGAAGCCAGCCGAGAGCGCGTCGCTCGTCATGCACCTGTCGCTGCAGCTGCTGCGGGAGGCCGGGCTGCCCGACGGGGTGATCAACGTCGTCTATGGCGACGGCCCGGAGATCGGCGCGGTAGCGCTGGCCCACCGCGACCTTGCCGCCGTGCACTTCACCGGGTCGACCGCGACGTTCCAGCACATCTGGCAGACGGTCGGCGCCAACATCACGTCGTACAAGAACTACCCGCGGGTGGTCGGCGAGACCGGCGGCAAGGACTTCATCCTGGCCCACCCAACCGCCGACGTCGAGGCGCTCGCCGTCGCCTGCATCCGGGGCGCGTACGAGTACCAGGGCCAGAAGTGTTCCGCGGCCTCGCGCCTGTACGCGCCGCGCAGCCTGTGGCCCGAGCTCAGGGACCGCCTCGTCGCGCTCACCGAGTCGGTCGTGGTGGGCGACCCGACCGAGCCGCAGACCTACCTCGGCGCGGTGATCAACGCCAGGCAGTTCGCCAAGCACGCCGACGCGCTGGCCCGCGCCAGGAGCGAGGACCTGGTCGTGGTCGGCGGCAACACCGACGACACCGTGGGCTGGTTCGTAGACCCGACCGTGCTCGAGGTCCCCGATCCCGCCTCTCCGTTCCTGACCCAGGAGCTGTTCGCGCCGGTGCTGACCGCGTACGTCTACGACGACGGTTCCTGGGACGACACGCTGCGGCTGGTCGACGAGTCCACCGCGTACGGGCTCACCGGCGCGGTATTCGCCGCCGACCCGGCGGTGATCGAGCAGGCGGACGACGCGCTCCGGTACACCGCGGGAAACCTGTACATCAACGACAAACCGACCGCGTCGGTCGTGGGGCAGCAGCCGTTCGGAGGCGCCCGGGCATCTGGCACCAACGACAAGGCCGGCACCGTCTGGAACGTCATCCGGTTTGCCAGCCCAAGGTCGGTCAAGCGCAACCACCTGCTGGTGCGCGACTATCGCTACCCGCACCTGGAGCCCTGACATAGGCCATCCACTGCCCGCACCTGGAGCCCTGACATAGGCCGTCGCCGTCGGGGAAGGGTAACGGAGGCAATTGCCTACGGTGGGGGGGCCGATGGTGAGCCTGGCGGAGTCGGTAGAGGTTGAACGTCGCTGCGTCGCCCAGCTGCAGCCGATCATCGGCGCGGAGCGGCAGGAGCGGCTGTATCAGGTCGCCGATCGGTTCCGGCAGCACCTGGGCGGCCGCACGATATGGAATGTCAGTTCGACTGCGACCGGCGGCGGGGTCGCCGAGATGCTGTATGTGCTTCTCGGCTACGCCAAGGACCTGGGCATCCCGGTGCAGTGGAAGGTGATCACCGGCGACGCCGAGTTCTTCGTGATCACCAAGCGGATCCACAACCAGATCCACGGCGAGCCCGCCGGAGGACCGCTCACCGAAGCCGACGCCGACCACTACACGCGGATGCTGGCCGCGAACGCGACCGAACTGCTCGAGGAGATCAGGCCCGGAGACCTGGTTCTGCTGCACGACCCGCAGACCGCGGGCCTGACCAGGGCGCTCGTGGACGCGGGTGCCGTGGTGGCCTGGCGCTGCCACATCGGCGTGGACTGGCAGAACGACGCAACGCGGGGGGCGTGGGCGTTCCTGCGGCCGCACCTGGAAACCGCGCACGGCTTCGTGTTCACCCGGCGCGACTACGTGCCGGACTGGATTCCGGCGGGCAAGGTGGCGATCATCCCGCCGTCGATCGACCCGCTGGCCCCCAAGAACGAGCCGCTCGACGCGGACACGGTGCGGGGGATCCTGGGCCGGATCGGGGTTCTGGACGGCGCCACACCCGACGACCGGACCTCGTTCGAGCGCAGCGACGGCAGCGCCGGCTTCGTGACCCGGTACGCGGAGGTCACCGGGGAGGGCCGGCCCGGGCCATCCGACAGGCTGGTGGTCCAGGTGTCCCGGTGGGATCAGCTCAAGGACATGCCGGGCGTGATGCACGGGTTCGCGGAATATGTCGTGCCCGGCGGCGACGGCTACCTGCTGCTGGTCGGCCCGGCCGTCGCCGGCGTCACCGACGACCCGGAGGGCGCCGCGGTGTTCGGCGAGTGCCTGCTGCAGTGGCGTGAGCTGCCGGCCGAGGCCAGGGCGCGGATCCTGCTGGTCACGCTGCCGCTGGACGACGCCGACGAGAACGCCGCCATGGTCAACGCGCTGCAGCGGCACGCCACGGTGATCGTGCAGAAGAGCCTCGCGGAGGGGTTCGGGCTGACCGTGGCCGAGGGCATGTGGAAGGGGCGGCCGGTCGTGGGCTCGGCGGTCGGCGGGATCATGGACCAGATCGCCGACGGCACCGGCATCCTGCTGCCCGACCCGCGCGACCTGAAGGCGTTCGGCGTGGCCGTGCGCGAACTGCTCGACGACCCGGCCGGGGCCGACCGGATGGGGCGCGCGGCGCAGGCCTACATTCGCCAGCACTACGTCGGTGACGTGCATCTGCTCCGCTACGCGGACCTGTTCGGGTCGATGCTCGCGCAGGGCTGAACGCCCGGGCCCCCTCCGCCCGGGCCCTCTCCGCCCGGGCCCCTCCGCCCGGCCCCCTCCGCCGCCACCGCCGACGTTAAGCCCGGCGCCGACCGGGTAGGGCCAGCCGGGTCGAAGGAGGGATGGCAATGACCGACACTCAGCCGCACCCCACCACAACGGACGCCGGCGCTCCGGTCGAGAGCGATGAATTCTCGCTGACCGTGGGCCCCGAAGGGCCGGTGCTGCTCCAGGATCACTACCTGATCGAGCAAATGGCGAACTTCAACCGGGAGCGCATCCCCGAGCGCCAGCCGCACGCCAAGGGCGGCGGCGCGTTCGGCCACTTCGAAGTGACCGGCGACGTCAGCGCGTACACCAAGGCCGCGGTGTTCCAGCCCGGCACGCGCACCGACACCCTGATCCGGTTCTCCACCGTGGCCGGGGAGCGGGGCAGCCCGGACACCTGGCGTGACCCGCGCGGGTTCGCGCTGAAATTCTACACATCCGAGGGCAATTACGACATGGTCGGGAACAACACCCCGGTCTTCTTCGTCCGGGACCCGATGAAGTTCCAGCACTTCATCCGGTCGCAGAAACGCCGCGCGGACAACAACCTGCGCGACCACGACATGCAGTGGGACTTCTGGACGCTGTCCCCGGAGTCGGCACACCAGGTGACCTGGCTGATGGGCGACCGCGGGATCCCGCGGTCCTGGCGGCACATGAACGGCTACAGCTCGCACACGTACCTGTGGATCAACGCGGCGGGCGAGCGGTTCTGGGTGAAGTACCACTTCAAGACCGACCAGGGCATCGAGTTCTTCACCCAGGACGAGGGCGACCAGATGGCGGCGGTGGACACCGACTACCACCAGCGCGACCTGTACGAGCACATCGACGCCGGGCAGTTCCCGAGCTGGACGCTCAGGATGCAGATCATGCCGTTCGAGGACGCCAAGACCTACCGGTTCAACCCGTTCGACCTGACCAAGGTGTGGCCGCACGGCGACTACCCTCTCAGCGAGGTCGGCCGGCTGACCCTGGACCGGAACCTGACCGACTTCCACACCGAGAATGAGCAGGCCGCGTTCGAGCCCAACAACCTCGTGCCCGGGATCGCGCTGAGCCCGGACAAGATGCTGCTGGCCCGCGGGTTCTCCTACTCCGATGCGCACCGCGCCCGGCTCGGGGTGAACTACAAGCAGATCCCGGTGAACTCGCCGCACGCGCCCGTGCACAGCTACAGCAAGGACGGCGCGATGCGGATCAAGAACGTCCAGGATCCGGTGTACGCGCCGAACTCCAAGGGCGGCCCGAAGGCCGACAGCGAGCGCTACCAGCCGGCCAGCTGGTACGCGGACGGCGACATCATGCGCTCGGCCTACGTGCCGCGCCGCGACGACGACGACTTCGTCCAGGCCGGCACGCTGGTCCGCGAGGTGCTCGACGACGCCGCCCGGCAGCGCCTGGTCAGCAACGTCACAGGCCACCTGCTCAACGGGGTCACCGAGCCGGTCCTCGCCCGCGCGTTCGAGTACTGGCGCAACGTGGACAAGGATCTCGGCGGCAAGATCGAGTCCGGCGTCCGCGCCAAGCAGGGCGCCAGGGATCCCAAGGTCCCCGCGCAGGCCAGCCGCGCGCGCAGCAGCATGCAGTCCAAGGCCTGACGGCCCGCCCGGCCCGCAGGGCCCGGTGCTCCCGCACACCCGGGGGTACCGGGCCCAGCCCGATCCCGGTAGCGTGCGGCCGGTGAAGCGAAGCACTGACCGCATCCTGACCACCCACGTCGGCAGCCTCCCCCGGCCAAAACCGCTGCTCGACAGCATGCGCGACGGCGAACGCGGCCCGGGCATGGACAGCGCCGTCGCCGAGGCCGTCGGCGCGGCCGTGGGCCAGCAGGTAGCACACGGCGTCGACGTGGTCACCGACGGGGAGCAGGGCAAGACCGGGTTCTTTGCGTACATCGCCGAGCGGCTGACCGGGTTCGAGCCCAGGCCGGGCCTCGAGGCTCACCAGTGGACCGCGGAGGTCAGCTCGTTTCCGGAGTATTACGCGGCCTACTTCGAGCGCGCCATGACCGGCGGTTCGGTCGTCACCCCGCAGCCGATGGTCTGCGTCGGCCCGGTCACCTACCGGGGCCAGGCGGCGATCGCGCGGCAGATCGCGGACCTGCAGGCGGCGCTGGCGGACCAGCCCCAGCCACCCGCCGAGGCGTTCATCCCGGCCACCGCGCCCAGCGGGCTCGGCATCATGACCGGCGGCGCGGACGTCGCGAACGAGTACTACCCGTCCTATGCGGACTACCTGTTCGCGGTCGCCGACGCCCTCGCCGAGGAGTACCGGGCGATCGTGGACGCCGGCTTCCTGCTCCAGGTCGACGACCCCGCGCTCACCGACACGCTCAGCGACTCGGCCCTCGACCAGCGGACTGTCGGCGAGCGCGTGGAGCTCTTCGTCGAGGCGACCAACCGCGCGCTGCGCGGCATCCCGGCGGACCGGGTCAGGTACCACACCTGCTACGGCATCAACGAGGGCCCGCGCGTCCACGACGTACCGCTGGCCGAGGTGATCCCGCTGATGCTGAACGTGCACGCCACGGGCTTGTCATTCGAGGCCGCGAACGCCCGCCACGAGCACGAGTACCACGCCTGGGAGGACGTGGCGCTGCCCGGCGACCGGGTGCTGCTGCCGGGCGTGATCACGCACGCGAGCAACATCGTCGAGCACCCGGAGCTGATCGCCGAGCGCCTGACCCGCTACGCCACGATCGTGGGCCGGGAGAACGTCATCGCGAGCACGGACTGCGGCTTCTCGTCGCAGGCCACGTACCTGCCGGAGGTCGACCCGACGGTGATGTGGGCGAAGTTCGACGCGATGCGCGAGGGCGCGGCGCTCGCGTCCGGGCAGCTGTGGGGTGCGCGGTGAGCGATGCGGCCGACCGGCAGGCCATCCGCGACCTGGTCGAGAACTGGGCGGTCTGGCGCGACGCGGGCGACTGGGAGCGCTTCCGCACGCTCTGGCACCCCGCCGGCCGGATGATGGCGACGTGGTTCCAGGGCACGGCCGACGAGTTCATCAGGGTCAGCCAGGAAGGCTTCGCGCGGGGCGTGCGCATCCTGCACTTCCTCGGCGGTACGTCGATCGACCTGGCGGGCGGCCGGGCCATCGCCCAGACGAAGATGACGATCTCCCAGCGCGCGCTCGTGCACGAGGTGGCGTGTGATGTGCTGTGCACCGGCCGCTTCTATGACTTCCTTGAACGGGACGCCAGCAGCTGGGTCCTCGTGCTGCGCCAGCCGATCTACGAGAAGGACCGCCTCGACCCGGTCGACCCGGCCGCCCACCTCGAGCTCGACCGGGCGCAGCTCGGCCGGTTCCCCGAGGGCTACCGGCACCTGGCCTACCTGCAGGCGAACATCGGCTACCCGGTCAAGCCGGACATGCCCGGCCTGACCGGCCCCGAGGTCGAGGCCTTGTACCGCCGCGGCGCCACCTGGCTGGCCGGCGGCCCCTGCGGCTAACCGCCCCCCGGCTTCCATGATCCAGGAGCCTTCCGCGCAGCACCTGCACCAAAAGCTCCTGGATCATGCAGCGCTGTTCAGCGGCGCGGCTTGGCGGCCGCGTGGCGGCCGGCGCGGCGGCCGAAGAAGGAGCCCTCGCCGAGCTGGGTGCCGCTGCTGTACCCCTTGGCGTCCTGCGCGATGTTCGACGCGCACGCGCCGACCGCGTACAGGCCCGGCACCACGGAGCCGTCGGCCCGCTGCACCTGCCCGTCGGCCGTGCAGCGCAGCCCGCCGAGGGTGAAGCCCGCGTACATCGCCTTGCCGAGCGACAGGTCGAACGCGCCCCACGGCCCGGTGTCCTGCGGCTCCAGCCAGTCCGGGTGCTTGTGGAACTCCGGATCCTCACCCCGCGCCGCAGCCGCGTTGTACGCCGCCAGCGTCGCGGCGAGGTTCCCCGGTGGGATGCCCAGGCCGGTTTCCATCTCCGCAACGGTCTCCCAGCCGTCGATGAACGGCACCAGCGGCATCTGCGGGCTCGCCATGTGCACGCTGTCGAGAACCAGGAACGCGACGCTCCCCGGCTGGTCCAGCACGAACCCCGACGTCCGGGAGTGGTAGCTGTCCTCGGCGACGAACCGCCTGCCGTCGCGGTTGACGACGACGCCGGTCAGCAGCTTGCCCGGCGGGTAGAACGGCGCGGTGACGAACGCCTGGTCCATGTGCAGCAACTGGCCGCCCGCCGACTGGCCCAGCCGGATGCCGGTCCCGTCGTCGTACGTGGACCCGAGCACGAACGGCTTCTCCGCGAGCTGCGGCACGTGCTCGGCGACCATCTGCGGGTTCATGACGAACCCGCCGGTCGCCAGGATCGTGCTGCGGGCACGGATCACGCCGCGGCGATCGTAGGAGCGCCACCGCACCCGGCGGACCCGGCCGCCGGGATCGATGTCCAGCGCGGTCGCCCCGGTCTCGTACCACACCTCGACGCCGAGTTCCTGGGCGCGCCGCACCAGCAGGTCGGTGACCAGCTTCGCCCCGCCGGTGTCGCCGGGCACGGGGACCTTGTGGCCGCGCGGCGCCGGAACGGCGAGGTCGCAGAACGGCCAGACCTTCTCGTTGCCGGTGTACATCAGGCCCTGGGTCTGCGGCTGGATGACCGCCTTGTCCGGGTGGTAGCTGCGCTCGAACTCGAAGCCCAGGCTCTCCAGCCAGTCGCAGTGCTCGGCGCTGCCGTCGGCGTAGGCTCGGATCTTGTCCGGCTCCGGCTCCGGGGTGACCGCCATCAGGTACGCGTACATCTCGTCCGGGGTGTCGTGATGGCCGGTGGCCCGCTGCACCACCGTGCCGCCGCCCAGGTAGAAGTGCCCGCCGGCCATCGCGCTGGTGCCGCCGGCCACCGCGGCCCGCTCCAGCACCAGCA